>JAUYEP010000325.1 GCA_030689765.1 Methylovulum sp. | reverse complement strand
CCAAAGCCGTGGCGATTCTGGCCTTGGTCGGCGTGGTCAATATCCCGATTATCCATTACTCGGTCGAATGGTGGAACACGCTGCACCAGGGGCCAACCGTCACCAAAATGGACAAGCCGTCTATCCATGTCAGCATGTTGGTGCCGCTGTTATTGATGGCAGTCGCCTTCAAATTTTATTATTTAATTGCGATGCTGCAACGGGCGCGGCTGGAATTATTGCAGCGTGAACGCACGGCAAGCTGGGTTAAAAAAATGGTCACGGAGCAAAAGTAATGGGCCTACAAGAATTTTTTGCAATGGGTGGTTACGCCTTTTATGTTTGGGTTTCTTACGGTATTTGTTTTGTTGTCTTGCTGACAAATATCGTGCTGCCCATCATGCAGCGCAAACAATTTTTACGTCAACTTGCACACAAACAACAACGGCAAAACCCATGAAACCGGCGAGAAGACAACGTTTGATTTTAATCATTTTAATGGTCATCGGCACCGCCACCGCCGTAGGCTTTGCCCTTAAATCGTTCAACGAAAACCTGATGTATTTTTTCTCCACGACCGATGTCATGGCAGGCAAAGCGCCCAAAGATGCCCTGTTCCGTTTAGGCGGCATGGTTGTTAAAGGCACGGTGCAACGTCCTGGCGACGGTTTGACCGTGCGCTTTAAACTGACCGATTACAGCAAGGAAGTCACGGTCGAATACACCGGCATCTTGCCGGATTTGTTCAGGGAAGGGCAGGGCATCGTTGCCAACGGCAAGCTGGACAGTCGCGGCGTGTTTGTCGCCGAGGAAGTGCTGGCGAAACATGATGAGAATTACATGCCGCCGGAAGTTAAGGCGAGTTTGAAGAAGCAAGTTGAAGGAAAATAAAATTCTTAAATTATTTGTAATTATTCAGACCCCCTTATGGTAAAACCGGACTGTATCCAGCTTCCCCCTTTGAAAAAGGGGGATCGAGGGGGATTTATTTAAAAAATCTCCCCTAACCCCTCTTTTTCAAAGAGGGGGGACTGAATAGTTACAATTATTTTACGAAGCGCGTACGAACCTATGCCTGAAATAGCAAGATTTTACGGAATTATCATTAAATTTTTTTTCGGAGACCACCCGCCACCGCATTTTCACGCGGTTTACGGTGAATATATGGGGCTGTTCAACCTTGATACCCTTGAAATGATCGAAGGCGATTTGCCAAATCGCGCATGCAAGTTGGTGATTGAGTGGGCAACAATGTACCAAAATGAACTCAGGGAAATGTGGGATAAACAGGCGTTCCATAAACTGCCGCCTTTACCATAAGAAAATGAATTATCCAAAAATAAAGTCAGTAAAAACAATTGATGAATACTTGTTGTTGGTGGAATTTGATAACCAACAAAAACGCCAATACGATGTCACGCCGTTATTATCCAAAGACATGTTCGCGCCGTTGAAAAATGTGGCGTTATTTAAATCGGTTAAAGTTGATACGGGTGGTTATGCAGTGGTTTGGAATGAAGATATTGATATTAGTGAATATGAGCTATGGTTGCATGGGCAGCCGATGTTTTAACGGCCTGCTTATATTTGGGTAATTATTCAGTCCCCCTCTTTGAAAAAGAGGGGTTAGGGGGAGATTTTATTAGACAAATCCCCCTCAAATCCCCCTTTTTCTAAGGGGGAGGTGAATACTTACATATTTGGAAGTAATATCCGAACATCCTTTGAATCTTAAAAATTAAAAAATTTAGTATATGTCGAATTATTCACAAGATTGTATTGAAATAATAAATTACCTTGTGGCTTCTGGTAGCACACCTGATGCCTTTTTAAAGGCATTTCCCGCCATACATCATTTTTATAAAACGGGTGGCGATGCAAGTTTAAAATCTTTCTATTCTCATTGCCAAGAACATGATATTGAAGGTGAGACTAATCTAAATGTATGGCGTAGGCTCAATTATATTAAAGAGAAAGTTGAGGTGTTTATAACAGAAGAACCTAATAATAAAGGGGTTTCATATATAAGATTTTTGGGGTTTGCCAAGGATGCAGTTGAGGACACCCCATTTAAACGATAAGAAAACACGCCAGAGGCTAATGTACTGGCGTTCTTTATTATTCAATGATGAATCCGTAAACACAAGCGAAGGACAACCGCAATGATCCCAGAACTAGGCCACTTTTCCCTCATCCTCGCCCTGTGCATGGCGATAGTGCTCGGCACGTTGCCGATCATCGGCGCATTCCGCGCCCAATCGGGTTGGATAGCCGTAGCGAAACCTGCCGCGTTTGCACAGTTGCTGTTTATTGCCATCGCTTACGGCTGTTTGACCTATAGCTGCATTGTCCACGATTTTTCTGTCGCTTATATTGCCCATAATTCCAATACCGCCTTGCCGACGTTGTACCTGATCTCGGGTGTTTGGGGGGCGCATGAAGGCTCGTTACTGCTGTGGGCGTTAGTGTTGGCGTGCTGGACGGGTTTGGTGGCGCGGTTCAGCAACACCATCCCCGAAACTACGGTGGCGCGGGTGCTGGGCGTGATGGGCTTGGTGTCGATTGGTTTCTTATTGTTTTTATTGCTGACGTCAAACCCGTTTGAACGTTTGTTCCCTGCGCCATTAGAGGGGCGAGATTTGAACCCCTTGCTGCAAGATCCAGGTTTGGCAATCCATCCGCCGATGCTGTACATGGGCTATGTCGGCTTTTCAGTGGCGTTTGCCTTTGCCATTGCGGCGTTGCTGGAAGGCAGGCTTGATGCAGCTTGGGCGCGTTGGTCAAGGCCGTGGACGAACATGGCATGGCTATTTTTGACGCTGGGTATCGCGCTGGGCAGTTGGTGGGCGTATTACGAACTCGGCTGGGGGGGCTGGTGGTTTTGGGATCCGGTCGAAAATGCGTCGTTCATGCCGTGGCTGGTTGGCACGGCCTTGATGCACTCGCTGGCGGCGACCGAAAAACGTGGCGTGTTTAAAACCTGGACGGTGTTATTGGCGATTTTCGCGTTTTCGTTGAGCTTGCTGGGGACGTTCCTGGTGCGTTCCGGTGTGTTGACTTCAGTCCATGCCTTCGCCAGTGACCCTGCACGCGGCTTGTTTATTCTGGTGTTTTTAGGTGTGGTCGTTGGTGGCTCGCTGTTGCTGTACGCAATTCGCGCCCCTTACGTCAAAAGCAGTGCGACGTTTGAGCTGGTCTCGAAAGAATCGGCGATATTGCTTAACAATGTTTTACTTGTGGTCACTGCGGCTAGCATTTTGCTGGGGACGCTATATCCACTGGTCATCGACGCGCTGGGCTTGGGCAAAATTTCCGTTGGCCCACCGTATTTTAATGCCGTGTTTATTCCGCTGATGGCGCCGCTGTCGTTGGCAGTCGGTTTGGGCGTGTTAATGCGCTGGAAAAAAGATAGTTTGATGGCACTGGGTTTACGGTTGCGCTGGATTATCGGCGGCTGTTTTGTGGGGGGCTTAACCATCCCCTTGCTGATGCCGTTTTACTCTTGGGGTGCGGTGTTGGGTTTGACTTTGGCGTTATGGACAACCGCCATTGCTGTACTGGCGTTTATCGACCGTTTAGGTGTCAAAGGCTTCTCGTGGCAACGGTTGGCGAGCATCCCGTCCGGTTTTTACGGCATGACGATTGCTCATCTGGGCATTGCGGTTTTTGTCACCGGCATTACCTTAACCTCGGTGTACAGCGTTGAAAAAGATGTGCGCATGGCACCGAACGACACGCTGGACATGTCTGGTTATATTTTTGAATTCCACGGCGTTAAAGAAACCCAAGGCATCAATTACGTTGCCCAACAAGCGTTTATCACGGTCAGCCATGACGGCAAACAAGTCGCGCAACTGGAGCCGCAAAAACGCGTGTACCAAGTACAAACCATGCCAATGACGGAAGCGGCGATTGATGCGGGCTTGTTCAGGGACTTGTTTGTCGCTATCGGTGAGCCGCTAGGTGATGAGGGGGCGTGGAGCTTGCGGATTTATTACAAATCGTTCATACGCTGGATTTGGCTGGGCGCGGTGTTTATGGCGGTGGGTGGCTTGTGTGCGGCGTGTGACAGGCGGTACCGCAATGCTTAAATACATTCTCCCCCTACTCTTATTCATCATTATGGCGGTCTTTCTCGCCATAGGCTTAAACCTTAATCCGCACGACATTCCATCGCCATTGCTTAATAAACCCGCCCCGGTATTTTTCGCGCCCAAATTGCAAACCCCCCAGGAAAAATTATCGCCCGATGATTTAAAAGGTCAGGTCTGGCTGTTTAATGTCTGGGCATCGTGGTGTGTGTCGTGCAGAGAAGAACATCCAGTGCTGAATCAACTCGCACAACAAAAAACCGTGACGATTATCGGCCTGAATTACAAAGACGACCCCGCCGCCGCCAACAACTGGCTCGATACTTTAGGCAATCCTTACAATATCAGCATCATGGATCAGGATGGCCGTATCGGCATTGATTGGGGTGTTTATGGCGTACCGGAAACTTTTGTGATCGATAAACAAGGCCGGGTGCGTTACAAACATACGGGGCCGGTAACCGTTGCAGATGTCCAGCAAACCTTCTTGCCGTTGATTGCACAATTACAGGGTGAATGAATGAAACCCAGTCTCCTTATTTTGGTATTGATATTATCGTCCGCTGCTGCCCAGGCTATTGATTCCAGGCAATTCGCCAATCCTGAGCAGCAAGCGGTTTACGAAACGCTGACTTCAGAATTACGCTGTCTGGTCTGCCAAAATCAGACCATAGCCGATTCCAATGCCGAATTGGCTGCCGATTTGCGCCGACAAGTTTACGAAATGCTGCAACAGGGCAAATCGCGTGACGATATTGTGCAGTTTATGACCGACCGCTACGGCGATTTTGTGTTGTACAAACCGCCGTTTAAAGCTAAAACGGGCTTGTTGTGGTTGGGGCCAGTTGTTTTCTTATTGCTGGGCTTGATTGCCGTACTCTTGGTGGTCAGACGTAAAAAACAAGCCGCCGCACAGGAAAACGGCCAGGCCGAAAAACTGGCAAAAATTCGCCGCTTGTTAGATGAAGGGGAGGTATCTTGAATATGCTATTTTGGCTGCTCGCTGGCCTGTTAACCTTAATCGCGTTGGCGTTTGTGTTGCCGCCGTTATGGCGGCAACGTCCAGTGCTTGCTGCGGATATGGATGGGCGCAATATTGCCATTGCCAAAAACCGGTTGGCTGAACTTAACGATCAGTTGCAATCCGGTGCGTTAGAACCATCGCAATATGATGCACAGCGGACGGAACTGGAACAGGCGTTGAGTGATGATCTGGATATACCCGGCCAAAATAGCGTCCAGCAGACTCAAGGTCGTAGGAGTGTTTATGTCTTGGCTGTTGCCGTTCCGTTGTTGGCGATTACGCTGTATGTGGGACTAGGCACTTATCAGGCCATTGAGCCTAGCCCGGAGAGGTTGGCGGCGACAACGGCTGCGCCTAAGCTTGAAGACATTAACAAAATGGTCGGTAAGCTTGCCGAACACATGAAAACCAATCCCACTGATGCCCAAGGCTGGATAATGCTGGGTAAATCCTACAAATATTTGCAACACTATCCTAAAGCCGTCGATGCGTTTGCCAAGGCTTATCAATTATTGGGTGACCGTCCTGACATCATGTTGTTGTATGCCGACGCATTGGCGTTTGTTAATGATGAACAGTTGGCGGGAAAACCTGCCGAATTGGTGTTTAAAGCCTTAGCGCTTGAGCCAGATAATGTTACTGGTTTATGGTTGGGTGGCATGGCGAAGGCTCAAGCTGGGGACGCGCTTGCCGGCATCAAATTATGGCGAAAGCTGGTGGCCTTATTGCCGCCGGAATCGCCGGCGCAACAGGAAGTCCAAGGCTTGTTGGCGAAACTGGAAAGTCAGATTGCCGGCGGAGTAGCTGTCGGACAACCCGCGCAAACTGTCAAAGCAGCAGATATTGCCATTACCGTTCAGGTCAGCTTGGCACCGGATTTGCAAAAATCAGCCTCGCCAAACGATACCGTTTTTATTTATGCACAAGCGTTATCTGGCCCTCGTATGCCTTTGGCGATCATCCGAAAACAGGTGTCTGATTTGCCATTGACGGTCAGCTTGACGGATGCGATGGCGATGATGCCGACGATGAAGTTATCCGGTTTTTCTCATGTCAAATTGCTGGCACGCATTTCCAAAACCGGTAAGGCAATGTCCCAGGCAGGTGACTTGATAGGTATTGTCGAGCAGGTCACTGTCACTGATAAAAATACCCACAGTATTGTGATTAACAGTCAGGTTAAAAACGACCATGAATGATGGCCGCATTATCGAATTGGAAATTAAAGCCGCTTATCAGGAAGACTTGTTGCAGGCGTTAAACCAGATAGTCAGTAGGCAACAGCAGCAGATAGACCGTCTGGAAGCGACCTGTGGTGTGCTTAATGAGCGGATTAAAAGTTTATCTGCCGATGGGCGGCGTGACGAAAACTCCGTTAATGTGGGTTATGAAATCCCGCCGCATTATTAGCGCTGATGTTTTGGTTGGGCGGGCATCGCCCATTAAATGGCAACCAACTTACAGCGTTTTCAATCTTCGTGTGTTGATTTTGTGCAGACGTTGCAATGCAACGTCTCTACAATCGAACCATGAACGAAATGCTTTACTCCACATCAGCGGCTACGAAACCCCGTTTTTTTCAGGATTTTTGTACTATATAGCACATCACATCCTTGGTTAGCGTCACCCAGCACATCGGCACAAGCCCGAATTTGGCTGTCAACTTCAGCCTGGGTTTTACCATGCACCATCGCAAACAGGTTGTAAGGCCAATCCGGTAGATGTCGGGGGCGATGATAACAATGGCTGACAAACACCAGTTGCCCCACTTTTAGCCCCAGCCCGTCTATTTGCCCGTCCGGCACATTCCAAACGGTCATGCCGTTAAAGCGGTAGCCCAGCCGATAATGGTTAGGGACTGCGCCAATGCGGCGGATGATGCCGCAATCTTGCATGGCTGTTAGGCGGCGCATGACTTCATCGGCGCTTAGGCCCAGTTGTTCGGCAAGGGTCTGATAGGGTTCTAAGGTCAGCGGCAATCCGGCCTGGGTTGCGTGCATGATTTGGCGGTCGGTTTCATCCATATCAGGCTTCCAGTTTCAGATTGACGAAATATTCTTTTATTTTCGGTAGGTTGTAAACGGTCAACCCAGTCTGTATTTCAATTGCTTTGATGGTTTGCTGCAATTGTTCAGGCGTTTCGGTGGCAAGCACAAACCATATATTCAGCGCATGGTTACGCGCATAATTGTGGGCAACCTCGGGGAAGGCGTTGATGATGCCGGTGATTTCTTCAAACCGTCCAACAGGGGCTTTAACCGCCGCCAACGTCAGTGCGCCGCCCATTTGTCCAGCATTATAAAGCGGGCCGAAGCGGGTGAGGATGCCGTTGGCTAGCAGGTTTTTAAGCCGCGTCAGTAATTCGGTTTCGGTGATATTTAATGCTACGGCTATTTGGCGGTAAGGCGATTCACAAATCGGCAAGCCGTTTTGCAGCGTGTTGATGATGTTACGGTCGATGTCATCCATTCGCTAAACCTGCGTTGTGTTGATAAACCGCGCCGCGTTGTTTAAAACAACGGCGGCTGAACAAAATGTCCTGCTCAAAATTCAGCAAACCGCAGGCTTGATTGAGTTGTTCCAGCTGCCTCAATACGACTGCCCGGTCTTTGCCGTGGATCATACCGTACAGGTTATAAGGCCATTCCGGTTGTCTGGGGCGTTGGTAACACAGCGTGACAAACGGAAAACAGCTGACATGACCACCCCGTTGCGTTATCAGTTCATCGGGCACATTCCAGACCACCATTGCATTGGCACGGTAGCCGAGCGGGTAATGTTTGACGATGACGCCCATACGTTTAATCACCCCGTTTTGTTTTAATTTAGTCAAGCGGGCGATGACTTCGGCTTCGGACATTCCGCATTGCATGCCAATTTCTGAGTATGGGCGCGGGCAAACAGGTAGCCCGAGTTGGATACGTTCCAGCAATTGGCGGTCGCGGCTATCAGGCATGTCGTGCTGCACTTTAACCTGGCTACCCAGTGTTATGCAGTAAATGCTTTGAACAGAAGTGTCACCATACCCGCGACAAGAAAGCCAAGCATCCACTTCAAAACGACAATTTCCGCCCTCAGCAAAGCCATATCCTGATCGATTTTATTAAATCGTGAATCGTAATCAGCCATTGCTTTAGCCGCAGCACGCGATTTTTCCTCCGAGGCACCGGCGTCTTTAAAAGCATCGTATAATTCAGTTATCATCGTACTCATGTTGTTATCCTTACACTATTTTTATAATAGCTTGAAACTATAGCATAATTTTTTACCGCACTTTACTTTCGATGCCAAAAGCAAAGTGGGTAAATTATGGGAGGCGCGTAAACAAAAAACGCCCCAGTTTCTTATGGCGGTTCATTCATATAGCTATCAGGCATACCGCAAATCCAGTTTAAAGCCCAAATCAATAAAAAAATCATTTACCAAGGGCAGTTGCATGGTTTTATAGCCGGTTTCCTGCTCCACTTTTTCAATAAAATGGCTTAGATGCCCCACATCAGAAGCCATTGCGACAAACCAAAGATTAAAGCGGTGTTCGCGTTCGTAATTGTGATTGACTTCTGGATACGCGCTGATTTTATTGGCAACCGATTGCAGGTGCGCTTCCGGCACGGCCATTGCGACCAGGGTGCTCACGCCGATATGGTTAGGGCGGATGACGGGGCCTATGCGGCTGATGAACTGTTGTATTGTTGAGTCGCTTAATGCCGTTAGCACCTCATCTTCAGTGGCGCCCAGCGCGTCAGCTATATCTTGATAGGGCCGCGCTGACAACGGAAAGTCACGCTGAAAATCGTTTAATAAGTGTTTATGCAAATCCGTCAGCATCGGTGTCTACATCCCTATCCGGTGCGCCCTCGCGCTAAAGAAAATACCGTTCGGTTTTTGTGCCGGCAAACGGGTCAGTTCCTGCAAGGTTTCGGTATCGTAAACCACCAGTTGGTTGTCGTCCCGTAGCGCTACCCAGACCTGCTCGCCGCGTGGCGTAAACTCCAGATGCAGCACCGCTTTTCCGGGCGTTAAGGTTTTACTGATGGCGTAATCTTTGGCGTCAATGATTTGCAATTGATTATTATCGGGAAAGGCAAAATTTACCCAGACCTGCCGCGCATCGGGCCTGACCACGACGAAAACCGGTTGTCCTAGCACGGGGATGGCTTTGACCAGTTTCCAGTCGTGTTTGTCGATCACCAGCACTTCATGCTTGCCGATGGCAGGTACAAAGATATGTTCACCCGCCACCGCCCAGCCTTCCAGATGCGGCATTTTGTATACCGGCAGTTTGTCATCATTTTTGCCGTAATCAGGTAAGATGCGTTTGACACCGGCGGCGGTATCCCATAAGTCCAGCAAGGCCAGACCAGGCTCGCCAAATAAACCGGCAATATAGAAACGGCCTTCCGGCGAAATTAACGCATCGTAAGGTTGTTTGCCAATCCCTTTGAATTTTTCGATCACCGGTTTTTGCGGGTTTTTCATGGCCAGCGCCCAGATTTCCCCGGCATCAAACAAGCTGAAGACAAAGCGTTGGCCTGGCGCATCGACTAAACCGACGACTTTGGAGCGTTTGCCGGGCGCGTATTCTGCCGGAATATCGGCAACCAGCGCCAAGGTGTCGGCGGCGAACACCTTCACCCCACCTGGCTCGTAATTGGACACGGCGATTAACCGCCCATCCCCTGAAATCGCCCCGCCGATGCTGTTGCCCGCCTGCACAATGCGTTGGGCCAGTTTGTCCTGCAACAAATCAATTTTGCTTAACCCGCCATCGCGTCCAAACACGAAGGCATAACGCTGGTCGCGTGAGAACACTACCGACGCATGGGACAAATCGCCCAGTTGGCCGATCTTGGCTAATTGTTTATGGGTGCTGGTGTTGATGATGAGTGCGCTGCTGTTTTCGCGTTCGATGACTACCCCTAAATCGCCACTGGCGCGGGGTTCGGCATGAGTGTTCAGAGAAAAGAGCAGGGCTAGGGTGGGGAGTAGTTTGTTCATGAGTTTGTTAGTAATGAAAACGACAGCCAATGACTTTAAGTGTTTGATCGTAACTACTCACCTATGAGCCAAGCCATTAATAAATAGGGGAGTAAAATGGCTTCAGCCCTTTTTTTCAACGGCTAAAGCCGTTGAACTCCGGCACACAGTCTGATAAGGGGTGAGTAGTTACGTTTGATCGGATATTTCGTAAACCAAACGATGTCCGCTATCAATACGTCTTGACCAACAGCCTTGTAACTGGTGTTTCAACGGTTCTGGTTTGCCACCCAGTAAAGGGTGTGCGCTGTATTTCTTTAAGTAATTGATTGATTTTTCGCAGTGTTTGTTTATCCGTTTGTTGCCAATACAGATAATCTTCCCAAGCATCATCAGTAAACAGGCTATTCATTCCTCAATCAATTCCCTTTCGGTCAATTGTCCGCTCCGTGCTTTATCCAGTGAGCGCAGCAGTCTGTGGGCATTGGTGGGATTGGATAATAAATAATGCGTTTCTTGCCAAGCGTTATAGTCTGCCAAGGATAAATGACCACAGGGTTATTGTTGTCACGGTTGACGATGCAAGGCTCATGATCTTGACAGGCTTTTTCGCAAAGCTGGTCAAAATGCTGTTGGGCCTCTTTAAAAAAAATGCTTTGCATGAATGTTCTCGTTTTAGTAAATGGATTTTTTCTCAGGCGTTGGTGGTGTGTACTGCCTGTCCAAGTCAGCATCGATTTTAACCGCAAGGCTTTCAACTGCCTTGAGCGTCAGTTTGTTATCGCCGCCTTTAGTTTCAGAAATGTAATTGCCGATTAATTGCCCATCTTTAACGCGGATCAAATGTCCCATCAGATAAGCGAATAAAAAACTGGGCTTATGCAATCTGCCCACTAAAACATAATCCGCACCTGCGGTTTTACCCAATTGCGCGGCTACTTCGTTATGGTCAAACAAGTAGCCAAAACCGCTGTTGGCTTGTTGTTGATCTGCTAAATTGATGGTAATCATCGGGTAGCCTGCCGATTTTAATTCCCTATCCAGGAGGGGTTTTATACTGGCTGTCCGGTCAATTTCAGCAGGTATTCGGGGTTTCATCGTCAAATCGTTCAGTTCAAAATCCAAAATTGCAATGCGGGTTTCGGCTTGGGCTGAGGCGATTGACAACGCCATTAATAACAATAAAAAATAAGCTTTTTTCATTTTTGTGTTTGATGTGGGTTTTAACAATTAGCGGCTAATGGTCCCAACCGCCCCAAAATGTTTTTGGTGGTGAACGGTCAAGCCACTTGACGGGATAATGGTTAAGGCCCGGGTAAAGCCTGCTCCAAATGGCGGCAACAATCGCCAGTGACGTGACACCAATAAAAACAGGGTTTAACAGGGCATCCCAATTGGCGTGTACATAAACCATGATGATAGGGTTTCCGCCCGCTGGCGGATGGACGGTTTTGGTCAGCAGCATCAGCGACACACCCAGCACTTGCGCGAGCGTATAGACCCAAAACGCATCGCCAAAAGCTTGGAAGCAACTGATGCCAATCAATGCGCCGCCTAAATGCCCCCCGAACAACGCCCTGGGTTGTCCTGCCGCAGCTTTGGTCAGGCCAAAAAGAAAGACTGTTGATCCACCCAAAGAAGCCAAAAGAAAGGGCACCATCGAGGGGCCTGCCAAAAATAAGGCCAAAGAAATTCCGGCTCCGGCACCTATCATGCACCAAAGAAAACGACTAACTGGATGTTGAAACATAGTTATGAGGATTAGGTTATTAAGAAGGTGTACTCAGCTCTAAACCCTATCTTGCCATAAAGCGGGGTCTCTTTTGCCGTGAAATACTGCCAAGACAACAATGCGCCGTTCCTCCACACGAAAATAAACACTGTACGGAAAACGGTTGGCGACAATGCGCCGGATATCTTTGTGAACAATGACATGCTGATAAGGGTACTCAGATGCAAGCGATACGCAACGCTCAATCTCAGCCATGAACTCAAGGGCAAGCCCTCGTTGCTTGTCGTCATACCAGGCACTTGCCTCAATAAACTCAGTTCTCGCCGCACGATGAAAGGAGATTGAAAGGCTCATTGTCCAATTCTGGTGAGGGCGGCTGCTTTCACTTCACTCCAAGAAAAAAGATCGCTTGGGTTTTCCAGATGGTCTGCAAGGCGACGGTCAAGTTCCGTTTTTTGGGTATCCGTTAATGCAGGCACGGCATTGCGGCTAACAATGTTGTTCCAGATAGCCTCGACCAATTCAATTTGGTCGTCAATGTCGAGTAAACTGGCTTGTTGTAAAAAATCAGTGTTCATGGGCGTTATCTCCGTTGTCCATCAAAAACAAAATAATCATCGATGCTTGCGCAAAATATCTACTAACCAAACCGCCTCTTGCCTATTCATAAACGCTTGCCAAGGCGGCATGGCTGTGCCTTTACGCCCTTCTAAAATGGTGCTTACCAATAATTCATCGGGTTTTCCGGCGAGGCTATCGGGCAGTAAGGCGGGCCCCATGCCGCCTTGCAGGGTTAGCCCATGACACGCGCCGCAGTCATTCTTGAGCAAGTTATGCAATTCGCTTTGCCGTGCTGGCGTAGGCTCTGCCGCCCAAACGGTGGGTATTGACAAGCATAAAGCCAGGCAGAGTTGGCATCTGATTAAAAACAGCATCAAGGTTTTAACCTAGCGTAATAAGCCGCGACATTGGCAATATCATCATCCGACAAAGAACCCGCAACCGCATTCATAAGATCGGATTTGCGGGTTTTGTCGCGGTATTGCTTGAGGGCGGATTGCAGATAACCGGCATCGCGCCCGGCCAATTGCGGAAACGGGGCATCCGCCGATGGCATTCTGATACCGTGACATTGTGAGCAAACAGCGGCGGCCCTGGCTTGTCCGGCATAGATGCTGGTGGCATTGGCACTGTGGGCAGCCGCAGCCAATAACAACAGCCCTGAAAGTAATAAACGTTGCATTATTTGGCTCCTTTCATCTCATCAGGCGAAAGGCCGCGCGTCATGTATCTGACCCGACCATGCGAGAAAATGCCCGCCGGGCTTTCCATCGTGATCGAGGCGGCTTTTGCCAGCGTCGTAGAATCATAAACGACAACTTCATCACCGCTGTAACCGGCGCTGACATACAAGAACTTACCATCGGCGCTGTATTCAGGGAAGTACGCGTGACCGCCGACATCCAAGGTTTTAACCACTTCCAGGGTTTTTTTGTCGATTAACTGGATGGTGCGGGCGCGGCGGTCTTTGCTGATAATATCGACGGCAACGTAGGGCGCATTGGCGTGGGCGGCAGGTGATTCGGTGCCGCCTGCAACCGGCACTTGTTTGACGACTTCCATTTTGTCAAAATCCCAAACGCTGACGACGGTTTTATCGCAATCGCCAAAGTTGGTGCCAAAGCCTAAGGTACGCCCATCAACTTCAACGGCTGAACCACCGCCGACATGCGGCACACAGCCCGCTTCGAGTTTTTTGATTATTTTGCGCTCTTTTAGGTCAATCGCCGCGACGATGCTGTCATCGTAAGAAGCCACCATCAGTTTACGTCCGCCGTGCGTCAAAAACGCATCATGCAAATGATGGCCGACATCGGTGATGCGGGTCACCGGGAAACCGTCTTTTAAATCAATCACCCAGACTTGTCCGGCATTTTCCAGCGCGATAGCGAAAATATCAGCAAACGGCGTGCCGATAATCATGCCAGAATCGGAAGAGACTTGTTTGCCGTCCGGGTCTATACCTTCCAGTTCAAAAGTTTTTAACGGTTCCAGCGTGTTGGCATTGAGGATGACGGCATTGTGCGGCACAAACGAGCCGGCCATCAGATAGTTGCCGTCGCGCGAAACGCCTAGCCCTGGGCCGTTATAGCCGGTTTTAATGCTACGCACGGCCTGCATGGAATATAAATCAACTTTAAATATCTCCGCCGTGTCAGTTTTGACATAAGCCCAACGCGGGTTGGCAGGATTGTAGTCGATGATGTGCGCGGCTGTGCCCGTGGGGACTTCGCCGATTTGCTGATGGGTTTTGCTGTTGATGAACACGGCTTTGGAGCCTTCGCCGCGCCCGTATTTGCCACGCGCTGCAACGCCGATGACATCATCCATAGTATCAATGGGGTATGTCGGTTTTGAGGGCAGGGTGCTTTCATCCTTAACATACACTTGCAGCGAGGCTTTCATGTCATCGATAGTCCAAGCCGGATTAGGCAGTTTGGGTGTGCTTTGCAAGTGCTTAACCAGGCCACGGATATCATCGTCGGATAGACGGCCATAAAACGGGGGCATCAAGGTATCAAAGCTGCCAGTCATGACAATCGTGCGTAATGCAGTTGGGCTGCGGCCTTTGAGCGTATCGGCATTGAGTGCTGGCGCCAAGTAACCGCCGTGATCGGAACCATGACAACTGGCGCAGTTATTTTCGTACAGTGGGTGCATTTTATGGGAATCATCTGCCGCCTCTACCACCAGAGGCAATAGCAGTGAAGATAATCCGGCAATAACAGAGAGGGAGAGACGTTTTTTTGTTGTTTTCATGGTTATGGACTCCAAGTGATATTGAGCCAATACTATCTAATAGTGGCTTAAAGCTCAAGCCCGATCATCGCTAAACGTGCCAATAATGTTATAAATCCAAGGAAAACGGCAACATACTCCTTACTAAGGAATGAGTACGACACACTCGGCAACATGATGACTGCCAGCCCTTTGAGGACTGGCAGTCATGGCCTCCACCGAGGGTGCAAAGCAACTTTACGACGTTGTTTTGTACCCATTCCTAAGCGACATTATCAAAAACATAAGTAAACATGACATAAAAAACCCTACTAAACTACCCGCGTCAAGGCGGCTGAACGTAAGTGTCAACGTGCCAATGCTCGGGTATAGCAAGGCAACATGATATTTTCTGTGCTGTTGGATGATGGTTAATACCTACCGATAACGTTGGTTCATCGGTAAGCATTCCAATCAAAAAAGCAAAAAACTTGAGCCACGACACCATCGTGGGCGCTGCCAAAACGCATAATCGTTACCCACAGGATTTTTAATGGACTTTATCACCACCGAAAACTTAACAGCCTACTGGCATTTGATAGTTTTAGGCTCAATTATTATTGTTTTACTTGGGCTATTTATTTTTGGCTTCCTGATTCCATCAATCATTTTAGGGAAAAATTTAAATCGGGCGATTCAAAATCTAAAAATCACGAAGGGCAACGGCGCGGCAATAAACATTGACCTCATCGGCAGTGAGATGATGACAACGCCAAAGCTGGGGCATTGCTGGACAGAATTCGCCCAAACTTTGCATAAACAAACCGCCTCTGATGACATGGGGCAAGAGCGTGTGCTTCATTGGCGTTCCACCGTTCCGGCAGAAGTGTTTTTTAATGTCGAAACGCTGATTGCCGTTGAGCTGAGAACAGAATATTTCAAACATCAACCGGGTATCCTGACCGGTATCGGCATTATAGGCACGTTTGCCGGATTGTTGCGGGGATTGTCAACGTTTTCAGTCAGTAGTGATCCTGAAACGGTTCGCCTTAGTCTGGATACTTTGATTCAGGGTGTCCGTGAAGCCTTTTATGTCTCGCTTTTTGCTATTGCCCTGGCAATGCTGACGACTTTCGCTGAAAAGCTGATCGTCACGCGTCGCATTAAACAGGTTGAAGAACTCTGCCAGTTGCTCGATAGCTTATTTGAAGGTGGTGCGGGTGAAGAATATTTGGCAAGATTGGTCAAGGCAGGTGAAAGTAGAGCCACACAAACCGCTCAACTCAAAGACGTTTTGGTTTCAGACTTGAAGGAAATGCTGGCAGAAATGACCCGTCAGCAAACCGAAGCCATTGCCGCGAGTTTTGCAACCAGTTCCGAGAATAGCGGCAACCGTATCGCCCAAGCCATTTCAGACAGTTTAAGTGAGCCACTGCAAAAAATCGCGGCGGCGGTCAATACCACGACTGATAATAATGGCGAAGCGGTCACGCGTGTGCTCAATGAAGTGCTGATTACTTTTTCCCAGAAACTGGAAGATATGTTTGGCGGGCAAATGGGCGGCATCAACCAGTTGCTGCAACAAACTACCACGGCAATGCAATCTACTGTTGCCCGCTTTGATCAGCTTGCCAATAACCTTGGCGACGCTGGAAAAAACGCCGCCGATGTGATGAGTGAACGCTTGAGTGCCGCGCTTGAATCAATGGAAGCCCGGCAACTCGCCTTAAACAACACTATGACAGAGTTTGTCACCCAGTTACGCGAGATGGTGCAATCCTCACAATCGGAGACCAGCAGCCAGCTCCAGAAAACCTTAGCTTTGCTTGGCGATCAAGTGGCTACCATGACCGATCAGCTTCAAAAGCAAGCAAAAATAGCCGCCGATACGCATCAAAACCAGCAAGGCACACTGCAACAGAATGCTTTGGCTTTAAACCAGGAACTGGCAACTCAGGTTCAAACCAGTATGTCGGCGATGCAGTCTTGTGTAACAATCCTGCTTGACGCCACCAAAGATAATACCCAACGCATGGAAAGCAGCGCAGGAACACTTTCACTGGCCGCCGAAAACTTTGCCAAGGCAGGTAACAGTGTCGCCGGTGTTATACAACAAACCGGCACAGTCACTGATAAAATGGCGACCACCTCCATTGCGCTCAACACCGTAGCCAACACCGTGCAAGCCGCGCTCAACGATTACAACACTGCCGGTAAAGTTATGGCGCAAATGGTCGAAGCATTGAAAGCTACTGTCGAAGCGGCTAAAAAAGACGCTACCGTTTCGCAAGCGTTGGTCAATCAGATCAAACAATCCGCCGAACATCTGTTGCAAGCGCAATCCTCAGTTGACGGCATTTTTGCAGAAGTCTGTAAGGCGCTGGCAGAAGCGCATGAGGAATTTACCAAAAATGTTAAGAGTGGGCTGGTGTCAAGTAATGTTGCCTATCAAAAAGAACTCAGAGACTCAGTGGATATTTTGAAAAGCGCCATCCAAGAATTGGGCGATTTAGTAGATAATATTTCGGTTCGGAGATAAACCATGCTCGGTACTCGTATCACTATTGGCAAAAAGCTCAAGGACGAAGCCGAAAAACCGTTCTGGATTTCCTTT
>JAUYEP010000323.1 GCA_030689765.1 Methylovulum sp. | reverse complement strand
TGTGTATTGGCGGGTATTGCGATGCCCTTTTTTATTTTAAAAGGCTTAAAAGCTAAATAAGATATGCACATCAACACTTGGCAAACGCTTAGAGGTTGACGTGCTTATAATCTGTTTATATTCAGCATACTATTCGACTATATAGTCGGTTTTTCATCAGGTTTTGTTTGAACCGGATGTTCAAACAAATAATCTGTAAAATTTATTTTCCGTATCTTTTACGGAATTTATCAACACGTCCCGCTGTATCAACAACGCGTTGTTTGCCGGTATAAAAAGGATGGCATGAAGAACAAACTTCTATCTGCAAATCCTTGGCCAGTACAGAACCGGTCACAAAAGTATTACCGCAACCGCAAGTTACAGTAATTTGTTTATAGTTAGGATGAATTTCTGGTTTCATATCACTTTCACATTGCCCACGAGCGGGCTACAAACTTATTGAAGAGCCGCGTATAATACGGTTTTCATTACGAAACCGCAACTTGAATTTAATCTTATGCGTATCATTTCTTTTAATGCCAATGGCATCCGTTCCGCCGAACGCAAAGGTTTCTTCAACTGGATGCAGCTGCAGAATGCTGACATTATCTGCATACAAGAAACCAAAGCTCAGGTGCACCAGTTGGATCTGGACTGTTTCTATCCGAAAGGCTATCACTGTTTTTATCATGATGCGGAAAAAAAAGGTTATAGCGGCGTCGCGTTATATTGCAAAAAGCAGCCCGATAACCTCATCAGCGGCATCGGTTGGCCGGATTTCGACGCTGAAGGCCGTTTTATTGAGGCCAAATTTGACAATTTGAGTGTGGTTTCACTGTATTTGCCGTCCGGTTCATCGGGCGAAGAACGCCAAGCCATCAAGTTCGATTTCATGGGCCGTTTTATGCCTTATTTGCAAGAATGTGCAGAAAATGGCCGTGACACTATTATCTGTGGTGACTGGAATATCGCCCATAAAGAGATTGACTTGAAAAACTGGCGGGGCAATCAAAAAAACTCAGGCTTCCTACCCGAAGAACGCGCGTGGATGACACAATTATTTGCAGAGGGGCAGTGGCTGGACGCTTTCCGGCTTATTAACAGTGATGCCGAACAATATACCTGGTGGTCAAACAGGGGACAGGCATGGGCTAAAAATGTCGGGTGGCGCATTGATTATCAAATTATCAGCGCCTCATTAAAAGATAAAGTGACGGCAACATCCATCTATAAGGATGAACGTTTTTCCGATCATGCGCCGCTTATTATGGATTATGATTTATAACGCTTTTTTGGTCATTCCACGGCGCAACTTTAATTAAAAGCAACATGCCGGGGATGGCGATAACAAAGCAAAACAGGAAAAACGTTTCCCATCCGAACCATTCCACCAAATAACCGGTAGCCGCATTGGCAAACGTGCGCGGCACTGCCGCCAGACTGGTGAATAAAGCAAATTGTGTCGCGGTGTAAAGCGGGTGGGTGGTGTGGGCGATAAACGCGACGAAGGCCGCAGTACCCAGACCAACGCCCAACGCTTCGATGCCAATAACGCCAGCCAGCCCAAACAGGTTATGACCTATTGTTGCAAGCCAGGCGAAGCCCAAAATAGCGGCCATCTGTACCATGCCAAAAATCCACAGGGCACGGTTGATGCCAAGTTTTATCATCCAGACACCACCCACTAAGCCACCAAAGACGCTAGGCCATAAACCGGCATTTTTAGCTATCAGGCCAATTTCGGTTTTGCTAAACCCCATGTCCAGATAGAAAGGCGTCGCCAGCGCTGTTGCCATACTATCGCCCAGCTTGTAAAAAAAGATAAAGGCCAGTATCAAGCCGGCTGACTTTAAGCCATTGCGGCTGACAAATTCCTGGAATGGCTCAACGATGGCTGCCCTGAGTGTTTTCGGTGTGCCATTTTTAATTACCGGTTCACTAACAAAAAGTGTCATGGCAATACCGGGCAACATAAATAAAGCCGTGATGACAAACACACTGCGCCACGGCAAATGATCGGCCAAAATCAGCGACAGCGAGCCAGGCACCAAGCCAGCAATTTTGTAGGCATTAACGTGTATGGCGTTGCCTAGGCCCAGCTCATTATCAAGCAATAATTCCCGCCGATAGGCATCCAGCACAATATCTTGCGAAGCACTAAAAAATGCCAGCACAAAAGACAGATAGGCAATAGCCCATAAATTGAGCGCGGGATGAAGCACCCCAAAAACCGGAATAGTCAGTAACAATGCCGTTTGCGAAATAAAAAGCCAGCCGCGCCGCCGTCCCAGCGGCGGCGTATAACGGTCAAACAGTGGCGACCAGAGAAATTTCCAGGTAAATGGCAATTGGATCAGCGCGAATAAACCGATAGCCTGCAAGTCCACGCCGTCAGAACGCAACCATGCAGGGACCAGGCTAATCAAAATATACAGGGGCAAACCAGAACTGAAGCCAGTGAACAGGCAGATGAGCATCCGCTTATTGAGCAGCTTCCGCCAGATGTTTGTATTATCTGTCATAGTGCTAAGAATCAGCTGGGGCATAAATGGAAAAGGCCGATAGTCATCAGAGACCATCGGCCTTGTGTTGCGGCTACAGCGTCACGCAGGACGTACTGAATGGGCTTGGAGGTTATCCATTGATCAGATAATGGGCAAAAATGCTCGCGGCATAACCGCCAGCAATGGCAGGTGTCCATTGCAAGTGACTGAAAAAAGTGTATTTATGGTTGGATTGCCCCATCAACGCCACCCCAGCGGCTGAACCGACTGACAATAATGAACCACCGACACCCGCAGTTAAGGTCACCAATAACCATTGATATAAATCCATGTCCAGATTCATATTCAAAACTGCAAACATAACCGGAATGTTATCAACAACCGCTGAAATCAAACCCACCAGAATGTTGGCTGTGGTAGGACCTAGCCCTTCGTACATGGCACTTGACAATAATTCAAGATAGCCGATGTAACCCAAGCCGCCCACCGCAAAAACAACACCGAAGAAAAATAGTAAGGTATCCCATTCGGCATGACGCACTTTATTCAAAATATCAAAGCCATCTTCGCCTTCAACAGTGTATTTTGTTTTTAACACATAACCAAAAATCATCAGTGCAGAAAGGCCAACCATCATGCCCATGAAAGGCGGCAAATGCAGGGCTTGTTTAAAGCTGACCGCTGTCACAATGGTAAGTAAGAACATGACACAAATTACAATGGCGCCTGGTTTTAATTGCACAGCGGCTTCGTCTGATTGTTTTGGCTGTTCGTCAGGCACAGCAAAATACATGACCGCTGCCGGAACCGCGTAATTTACCAGCGATGGAATAAATAATTTGAAGAAATCGAAGAATTCAGCATATTCAGCTTGCCAAACCATTAGCGTGGTGATGTCGCCAAAAGGGCAGAACGCACCGCCCGCATTGGCCGCAACGACCAGATTGACAAAACCGATGCTGACAAATTTAGGGTTATCAGCACCTACCGCCATGACGACTGCGCCGACTAATAAAGCTGCCGTCAGGTTGTCAGCGACTGATGATAAAAAGAACGTGATAATGCCGGTAATCAAAAACAGCTTACGATAGCCGAACTGCTTTCTAACCAGCCACGAGCGCAGGGCTTCGAACACATTGCGTTCGGCCATGGAATTGATGTACGTCATCGCAACCAACAAGAACAGCATCAGCTCGGCATATTCTTTCAAATCGTGTTCGAAAGCGGCGTGCATTGATTCAACTGAAACACCTTTTTGCGCCGCTAAAATAGCCGCATGTGCCCAGATAATCCCCGCTGCAAGAATAACTGGCTTGGATTTACGCAGATGCGTAAATTCTTCCGTCATTACAAAACCGTAAGCGATAATAAAGATCAGCACGGTATAAATGCCGCGCTCCGTTCCGGTCATTTCGAGACTTTCAAAGGTCTCCGCCATTGCCATTTGCGGCACCAGCAGGACTAAAAAAAACACCAATAAAAAACGTGCCACATCATCCCCCTAACTTACTTTTATAGTTTAAATTAAAAAAATACACCAAAATTCAGGCGGCAATGGTATCACCAACCAATAAATTTTGTCATTTTATGACTCGCAGTATATGATTGCCAGTTGCCATTATCTGCCCGAAAGGCTCTAAAACACTCACTTATGTATCAGTATAACGACGACGACCAAACCCTTGTTAATGAACGGGTAGCCCAATTTAGAAGGCAAACCGGACAATTTTTAAAAGGCGAGATTACCGACGATCAATTCCGCGCATTGCGCCTGCGAAATGGTCTTTATATCCAAACCCACGCCCCGATGCTCAGGATAGCCGTCCCTTATGGGCTGCTTAATTCCAGACAGCTCCGCAAAATAGCCCATATTGCCCGCACTTACGATAAAAACTACTGTCACCTGACCACCCGGCAAAATATCCAGTTTAACTGGCCTAAGCTGGAGCAAGTGCCTGATATTCTGGCAGAACTGGCCAGTGTACAAATGCACGCCATCCAAACCAGCGGCAACTGCATACGTAATACCACATCGGATCACTTAGCTGGTGTTTGCGTTGATGAAATCGAAGATCCGCGCCCGTATTGCGAAATTATCCGCCAATGGTCGACGCTGCATCCTGAATTCGATTTCTTGCCGCGCAAGTTCAAGATTGCTGTCAGCGGCGCGTTACATGACCGTGCCGCAACGCAATTTCATGACATTGGCTTGCATCTGGTTAAAAATGATGCTGGAGATATTGGTTTCAGAGTATTGGTTGGCGGCGGCTTGGGCCGCACACCGGTTATCGGCCAAGTCATCAAGCCTTATCTGGAAAAGAAATATCTGCTGTCTTATCTGGAAGCCATTTTACGGATATACAACCTGTTTGGCCGACGGGACAATATGTACAAGGCGCGTATTAAAATTCTGGTCAAGGAATCAGGATTGGAAAACTTTGCGGCCTTAGTTGAACAGGAATGGTTGCTGACGAAAGACACCCAGGTCGTTAGCGACGGGCGCATAGCCGCGCTGAAAATGCAGTTTAACGCGCCTGCTTATGAAGCCGATGCGGCACAAGACAACAGCTTTGCACAGCGGCAACAGGAAAATCCGGCATTTGCGCTCTGGGTTAAACACAATACCGTAGCCCATAAAGTATCAGGCTATCGTGCCGTATTTTTGTCCTTGAAAGCACCCGACGCGCCTCCGGGCGATATGACGGATGCACAACTCGACACCGTTGCCGATCTGGCTGACCAATACAGTTTTGGTGAAGTAAGAAGCACGCACCGGCAAAACCTGATTTTTGCCGATGTAAAACAAGCGGGTTTATTCCCCTTATGGCAGCAACTGGATGCAATAAAACTTGCTACGCCCAACATCGGCACAGCCACTGACATAATATGCTGCCCAGGTCTTGATTTTTGCTCGCTCGCCAACGCAAGCACGATTGGCATATCGAAAGAGATCAACGAAGCCCTCGATAATATGGATTACCTGCACGACATTGGCGATGTAAAAATCAATATGTCCGGTTGTATGAACGGTTGCGCGCACCAAAGCGTCGGTCATATTGGCGTACTGGGTGTCGATAAAAAAGGCGTTGAATGGTATCAGCTGACCTTAGGCGGCTCGTCCGAAAATGAAGCCGCTATCGGTGAGCGCTTAGGCCCTGCGGTTGCCAAAAACGAAGTCACCCGGGCAATCACGGCAATCCTGGAGGTTTATGTCAAACAGCGCCTGGATGATGAATCTTTTCTGGACATGGTAAAACGGGTCGGCATCGATCCCTTTAAGGAGCAAGTTTATGCAAATCATTAAAGACAAGCAGATTATAGATGATAGCTGGCGCTATATTTCCGATGACGCTGAACTGAAGGCTGGCAATATCACTGTCCCGTTAGCCCGATGGCAACAAGATAAGCAACAATTGCTTGAGTCTGATGGGCCGCTAGGTGTCAGAATCAGCGCTACGGATTCTGTTGCAGATATCGCTATTGACCTTAAAAACCTGCAACTGATTGAGCTGGATTTTCCTAGCTTTGCTGATGGCCGTTTATTTTCCCAGGCCTGGCTATTGAGAAGGCGCTATGGTTATCAAGGTGAAATCAGGGCGGTTGGGCACTACATGCCAGACCAAGTGTTTTACTTGTCGCGTGTCGGTGTCAATGCCTTTAAACCTGACGAAGCTGAACGCCTGACCGTAGAGCTTTCCCATTTAAATGATTTTACGGTTAATTACCAGGAATCAGTTAATTAGGGCATGACGAACGTAACTTCTCATTAGTTGCAGGTAGCTTATAAATCAAAGGCTTAGATAACTCAAAAATCTGTAAAAGCTGATAATAAACGTTATTTTTAACACCAGTGCCTCGTAAGTTATTGATTTGTTATTCACGGGGGGATTAAAAATGCGGTTTTTCGTGATTTATTACAATTATAACTCATTGAAAAATGAGCTTACTTGTGGCTAATGAGACGTTACAGTATTTTGTGAATGTTTTTTACGCTGGTTCCCACGCTCCAGCGTCACTGCCCACAGTTACAGCGTTTTCAGGTTAAGTTAGTGGCATTACACACGGTAGCGAGTAACTAAGGAATGGATGCCATGACTGCCAGTCCTCAAAGGACTGGCAGTCGTCATGTTGCCGAGTGTGTCGTACTCGTTCCTAACCGACGTTGAAACCGCTGTAAGCCGGAGTAAAACAGCTTTAGCTGTTTTTGTTAATAGCCAAATGTTGACACGCCAACAGCTAAAGCTTTTGGACTCCAGTTTTAGATATACTTTTCATTAACTGTGGGCAATGACACGCCAAGTGTGAGAACGATACAAATACAAACCTGGCTACCTGATTTTGGCCAACACGGCCTGGACTTGGGCAATATCCATCTGGACAATTTGTGCGATGGTTTCAACCGCCAAGTCCGCGCGGTGGGCATTGAGGATAGTCTCCTGCAACGCCTGGGTTATGCCCTGCTGGATACCCTGCTTAAGCGCCTGTTCTATTGAGGCTTTCTGGATCATGATAAAGTCGCGTTTGCGATGTTGAAGATCCAGCTCTTCCCGGCTCAGGTTGGCTTCGTTGGCTATCGTAAAAGCTTTTTTAAGTTCCTGTTCCATATTTTTTGGGACATAGTCAAGTTTACCGGCATTTTTGATGAAATACAGCCACTTGTCCTGCACACTTTGCAGCTCATGTTCGGCTTTGCTGAACTTGGGCAGTTCGATAAACAGCAGTTCAATATCATCGTTGTATTCAATAAAACGTTCTTTTTCCAGCAACTTAAACCCGTTGATTAACGGTTGCCCTGGGGTAACTATTCAGACCCCTCCGTAAAAATTCCGTAGTCATTTCACTTCCCCCTTTGAAAAAGGGGGAGAGCAAAGCGAGGGGGCAGAGGGGGATTTATTTAAAAATCTCCCCTAACCCCTCTTTTACAAAGAGGGGGACTGAATAATTACGCCCTAGGAACAGCACAAAATCGGTCAGTGTCAGCGCGATAACCGGATTCAACAAATTAAACGCGTCACCCTGGTTAAGTTGGGCTGAATAGTGTTTGGCGGCATTGTACAAAATGCGCTTTTCAAAGCCTTCGTGGCTTAATACCTGCATTTCGATAATCACGCGACTGCCATCGTTAAGCTCCGCCTTCACATCGACAAAAGTGTCTTTCATGCCTTTAAGCATCGGGATGTTGTACGGGTCAACGATGGTCAAATCAGCGATGTGCCGGTTGCCGGCAAAGTCAATCACGGCATTAAGAAAACTCAGCAGGATGTCCTTGGAGCCTTCGCTGCCGAAAACTTTTTTAAACGCAAAATCGGTTCGGATGTCGAGAAAGTTCATGGCATTAAGGGAGTCAGTTTAAGCCCCTGCACGTCATCTAAACCGTGCAGGCGGCAGGTTAAGTGGCTTTAAGCAAATAACAAAATCACTGTCCGCTACGCACTAACCGGACATAGTTGCTATTGTCCTTATCGTACCAAAGGCCGTAGCCATGGTCGAAGTAGACATACCAGGCATAGTAACTACCGTAAGCAACCGGCGAGGAAGACCAATACAATGCACTTTGCGTATTCGGAAAATAAGCGGTATCAATGCTGGGATTATAACGGTCTAAACTGGCGATGCCCGATAATTCATCAACCGTGGGCAACCGCCAGTTATTATATCCGCACCAACCGGCGGCATTCACGGCTTGCACATAAGCATAACTATCACAGGCGCTGGTACTGCCACAAGAACCGGCACTTTGATAGCCCGCAAAACCGCCGTTTTTGCTGTTGTCTGGCTCATACCAGGTGTAATACCAGTCTTTGTCATGCAGGCCGTTATCATCGGTTTTCACTTCCCACAGCAGGCCGGTCACGTTGTCTTTAACGCAGTTCCAACTGGTGGCACTCGCCGCTAAGGCCGCGCCCGTATTGCTTATTTTGGTGAAATTAAATCCGGCATGGCCGTCGGTGCCGCTATTATACCTGACATCGCGGCCTGACTGGGCATCCTGGTTGGGATAGCCGTCCACGGGGCATGGCAGGTTATTGTTAGCGCCATCTGAACAGGTAGTGATGCCGGTGTCGTTGAGGGTGTAGGTTTTATTAAGGCCAGGCGTGGCGGTGAGGAGATTGCTGAACACATTATCTTCAGAGGTGACCTGAAAATAATAGCTTTTGCCATTGCTTAAGCCATTGACCGTGTATTGTGCCTTACCCGTGACATTAACAAACGTGCCGCCAGCATAATTCTGACAGTTGTTAATATCAGCGATGCTTTCTGTGGCATAACACAATATATAAGCCTTATTGCTAATGGCATTCCAGTTTAAGGCGACTTGTTTGTTGCCGGCTATGCCGGTGAGCGTTAAGGGGGCATTACTGGCGTTATTAGGCTGATAGCCACTGTTAAATTCCGCCAGATTACTCACGCCGTCCTGGTCATCATCGGCATTGGGGTCGGTGATGCCGTAACGTTGCTCCCATTGGTCAATCATGCCGTCGCTGTCATCATCGGTCAGTGTGATGGTGGTTTCAACAATTTGCCGCAGATAGGAAAACACAGTTGAACCTAGTGTGTTGTTACCCGCTAAACGCACGAGATAGCTGCCTGGATTACGGTAGCTAAACCAATAGCCGCCGGCTCGGGTTGAAGCCGTTAATGCCGCACCTGTTGCTGTAGTAAGCAACGTGGGCTGAGTCCAGGCATTGAATTCGATGAGCTTGCCCGGCGCACCATAATTTTGCGCCTCACCTTGTATGTACATCAGCCGCGAGTCGCTGTTGTCAGGCAGTGGCTGCGTGTCGTCAACCACGACGGTTAATGTGGGCAGTTTTGCCAAGGCGGTTTCTTCTAACATCGTTACATTTTGAAATTTGTTGACTTGATCGGCGGTGATGCCTTTTTTGGGGTAGCTGGCAATGGCGTAATCAAAAATGGTCAAACCGGCGTAGAGTTTTAAATTTGCCCCCACGCCGGCTTGTAAATCCGTGAACCAATAATCTAAATCCGTCAGCGGCTTCCCCCCGTTATCCTTCAAATAGTTAAATTGCCCATGTAGCCCAGCTTGTGCATAGGCATAGGGTTCAGCAATGAGCCGACCGGTGGCGGCATCATAAAAACTGATTTGCAGGTCTGGAACCAGCGTCAGCGTCACCCGTGCATAGGCATTGGCTTCGCCTTTGATTTGAAAGGTGTAGCTTGAGGTATGGTTTTTTACGACTTCCCAACGGGGATTTGCGCTTCTAGTGTATTTCAGGCCAAACTCGGTGTCAGGGAATTTAAGTTCCAGCAGTTTTTCCAATGCCACCTTGCCAACCACACTGCCTTCCAATTGGGCAGCTATTTTAAATTTACCGCTGACGACAATCGGCACAGGGCCTGCCATATAGACTTTGATGAACTTCTTTTCTGCCAGGGTTACCGATTTTTCCAATGTTCGCGTGCCGATGGCATTGATGGTCAATTGATTACGAAAACTTAAATCGGCTTTTACTGTTAAATTAGCGGTTTGTAATTTTGCGCTACTTATATTTGCGGCAATCATTAATTCGGGCTTAATGTCATAACTGATATTGTCGTTTACTTTAAAGGTACCCGATTCATTTTGAAAGCTAATGGTCTTATCCACTTCCCTCTGGTCAGGTTCGCCTTGTGTGACATACACAGAAATGGTTATTTTGGGGATTTCTTCCCATCCAAACAATTGGTTACCGTTACAGCCATCGCCTTTTTTATCAACAAAGGCCTGGAGGGTTGCGGTATAGGGGCGTCCCTCCAGGTCAACATGGCTTTGGGTAGGCGTCCATTTGATGGACAAAGTGCCATTCCTATAACTGAGCTTGTTAAAAGTGAATGTTGGCCGTGGCTGCACATTTTTTAGGATAGTGTCAGGATGGGAAAATGAAACCTCGACTTTACACAGTTCCATGCCGCCCTTTAGAGTGGTCAGCTCTGCTATGGGCAAATCAAGCGCTTTAGTGGGTTCGGTGTAAACATAGGCTAATGCTTTAATCTCTAAGTTGGCGCTGTCTTTAATTTGCTGATTATTTTCGACGGTCTGTTGTTTCGGGGATTTGCTGTCGACAGAGGCTGATGGCTCATTACTGCCCAACGTCAAGCCCGTGTCAGTCCATGTTACCGACGCGCCTTGTGCATTAGTAGCCATATTGGCTTGGCGTTGTTTTGTGGTCGTGAGTTGTTCCGGC
>JAUYEP010000333.1 GCA_030689765.1 Methylovulum sp. | reverse complement strand
GGCGTAGGAGATCAGGCGATGGATGTCTTTTTCCTGGTCGGCACGGGTTAGGGTGATTTGGTCTTCGGGGACTTCGGGCGTAAGTTCGTCTTGCAGACCGTAGGCTTCGATGAACAGGCGGTTGTTTTCTTCTTCGAGGCGTTGCATGTCGGCTATGGCAGCGCGGTTTTGGGTTTGCCATTGCTCAAAAGCCGCCTTTATCGTTCCCACGCTCTGGCGTGGGAACGCATCCGGCAACGCTCCAGCGTTGCGTGACGCTGGAGCGTCACTGGCTGCATTCCCACGCCGGAGCGTGGGAACGATAAGTTTTTGATTGTTTTTGTTTGGCTTAAACGCTTATCCCGCCTGCTGCCTAAGCTGCCCATCCTCTTTTTTAACCAGTTTGACTTCGCCAATGCCATTGACCACATCGGCATCAACAATGCACTGCTCAATGTCATCGGCAGAAGGGATATCAAACATGGTTTTTCTAAGGATTTGTTCCATGATGCTACGCAAGCCCCGCGCTCCGGTTTCACGTTCGATGGCTTTTTGGGCAATTTCCGCCAGCGCATCCTGCTCAAAGACTAACTGTACACCTTCGTAAGCAAATAATTGCTGATATTGTTTGACCAACGCGTTTTTCGGTTCGGTCAGCACACGTATCAGCGCATCGACATCCAAAGGTTCCAAAGGCGCCAACACCGGAAAACGGCCAATAAATTCAGGGATCAAACCAAACTTGCGTAAATCACTGGGCTGGGTGGCATTGAGCATATCCTCCAAACTGGGTTTATCAGTAGTTTGATTGACTGCCGCATGAAAACCAATGGCTGAATTGGTCGGTATCAAGCGTTTTTCAACATGTTTTTCCAAACCAGGGAACGAGCCTCCCGCGATAAACAAGATATTGCGGGTGTCCATCAGCACATCGCTGCCGTCCTTGTTGCTGCGGCTTTTGTTCGGCAATTTGACATGCGAGCCTTCGACCAGGCGCAACAAGGCCTGTTGCACACCTTCACCGGAAACATCCCGGGTACCCGTTTGTTGTTCCGGGCTGCGGGCGATTTTGTCGATTTCATCCAGATAGACTATGCCCCATTCGGCATTTGCCATATTGCCCCCAGCGACATCCAGTAATCTGACCAGGATATTTTCCACATCATCACCGACGTAACCGGCCTGGGTCAGCGTGGTGGCATCGGCGACCACAAACGGTACGCCAACAATTTTGGCGAGCGTACTCGCTAACAAGGTCTTGCCCGTACCTGATGGGCCGATTAGCAAAATATTGGATTTGCCTATTTCGACATCCTTGTCAAATTCGCCAAGTCCGGCGTCGCCGCTTTCATGCTTCAGGCGTTTGTAATGGTTGTAGACAGCAACGGCGAGAATTTCTTTTGCCAGATGCTGGCCGATGACGTATTGGTCGAGATGGTCTTTTATCTTGGCGGGCTTGGGCAAAGCGCCCTGCATTTGCGACAATTCCTTTTTCCGGCTCCAATTGCTGACCACCTGATGCGCCAGCGCTACGCAAGCCCCGCAAATATAACCTTCAGCACCGGCAATCAGCGGTATTGAGGCAGATTGTCCGATACCACAAAAAGAACAATGTTTGATTTCTTTAATGCTCATGGCTGTTTTCCTCGGGTTCTTTGATTAATGCGGCTACCCAAGCGCGTTGGCAAGTGCGTTTGGCACGTTCTTTCATCAACTGGCGAATTTTCGGTGTGGCTTTTTGTAAGGACAAACATTCCGGCTTTTGTATCTGTTTGCACAAAACCAGATGAAAACCAATTTCCGATTCCACAATTTCACTAATTGCCCCCGCTTTGAGCTTGAACAGAACCTCATCCAGCTCAGGATACAGCTTACCGCGCGGCACCAAACCCAGCACACCGCCTTGCAAGGCAGTAGGGCATTCTGAATGCTTCATTGCCAAATCGGCAAATTTATGCGGCTTCTTTTGCAGTTTTGCACTTATTTCTTCAAGGCGCGCCCTCGCCATCTCACGGGTATTTTCAGGGTAATCGGGATTGATGCTGATATAAATATGCCCCGCTTCGCGCATCTCCGGCTTTTGGAATTGTTCGGGATGAAGATGGTAATAAATGCCGACTTCAATCTCGCTGATTGTGGGCGAATGGCTGCCAATCAGTTCCAGCACGGTGTTGACTTTGCATTGCCGATAGATAGCGGCGCGTAATGTATTTTCTTCAAGATGGTGTGTAT
>JAUYEP010000322.1 GCA_030689765.1 Methylovulum sp. | reverse complement strand
ACAGAAGGGATAGCTCGAAATACTCTACCTTAATTTTTATCCGAAGCAAGTAAAAACAGGGTGTCGGGCAACAAGGTAACCTCTGTTTCAAAGTTACAAGCCTGTAGCAAATCTGCATAATTTACTTGGCAATGGAAATTATTGTTAGCAACCTTTATATGTAAGCCTAGGCTGTGCTGTATTGTGTGGGCGATTGAAGCCACATGGCCATCCGTCATTTCGTCCGATCAAGGTTCCCAATCTCCAGTTCCCACCGTTATACACCTCTTGGCGTAGGGCGGTTTCGCGTAGCAAACCGCCAATCAATGCTGCCAAGAAAAATTCGGGTAAGGGCAGGTTCAAAGCCTTGTTTATGGCGGATTGCCTAGCGGCGAATCCCCCTACAGTTCTTTTGATAAAATGGGAGTAGCATCATCAGTGAGCAATCAACGGTCAACTTTTTGTGTGTTTTGTTCAAGGATTTTTAGTCCTACATCAAGAAGCCCCGATTTAGGCCGTGATAAATACCACCCTCCCAATCTTCCGCGATAAGGAATTCACGTACAAAGTTGAAACAATGCTCTACTACGTCTGCATATATTGGATTTTTCTCATAAGAAGGATCGTATCTAAATTCACGATCTGTATTTTTTTGTTTTCTTAACACGTAAATTTGGTCAATTTTGTATTTCTTCAGATTCACAGATTCTGTGAGTTTTAACCACTCTGCAACAACAATGTACATGGCATTGGGATTTTTTTGTTTGAGTTGCTCTGCCGCAGTAGAAACATCTTGCAACATTGTTTTATCAAGATATGTTTTACATTCAATGGCTACGGCAGGGATATCCCAGTTGTGCCCTTCTTCGGTTTCAGAACCTTTACATTTCATTGTAGCTTTAACGCTTACTCCGATGGCAAAGTCATGGTCTTTAATTTCGAACAACGCATAAGGTTTTTTTACCATTTCTGTGTATGAAGGTGCTCTGAAAAAGACATCTTTGAAGGAATGCGATTTTCCAATGAGCGCGGTCTCTGATATTCCACGCACCATGTCTCTAAACAAATAGTACATAAACTCTTCTAAGACAGAGGAGTGAAGGTTTGAGCGTGAATCAAATTTTTCAGCGTAATGCTGCTGATCCAAGAATTCTTTGTAATCATTCAACAGACTAACGCGCTTCGTAATGATCTCTGAGTCACTTTCACTTATATCAGAGGTTGGGCCAACAAGAGCTATATTTGCAGCATGCCATTGATTGTATCGAACCCTAATCTCGCGCAAAAAGAGCCTAGACTCTTCGGCTCTGTACTTGATCCGGTGCCCTTCCTTTTGTTCTAAATTATTACCGTGAATAAGCATATTAATCCCGAAGTTGTTTGAGAATGTTTTCTGCTATTGCCTTTGCCAATAATGGAGGAACAGCATTACCTATTTGGTTATACTGGCAAAGATGCTTTTCTTCTAATCGTCCTTCCCGTTGCAATAACTTGTGACTAACTACTGTTGGCTTGCCTTTGAATACATACCAATCAGGAAACGATTGAATTCTTGCCCCTTCTCGCGCAGTGAAATTTCTGTTCTTGTATGGATGTACAAAATTAGCGTAGAACGAAGCCGGTACAGTGTGGCATTGGCGATCTGGGTGCATTCTTCGATTATTTTGATCGTATGCTTTTTCTGAAAATTCAGTGCTGTTTCTTTTTAGTGGCCGCAGATGATCTGGTACATCTGAAATTGAGTCGCCCCAACTCATTGAGGTGAAACGTTCTACAAGACGCTTTGAATGATTCATTGCCTTGTGGTTAAAAAGTATGCTTGTACCATCACGGAGTAAACTTTGATATTCATTTTGTGGCGGCTTGGAATATTGAGTCTCTTCTGCCCCTTCCCTTGCCTCAATTTCTGGTAGATCGGAAATTGCATCCCAAAGTGTTGGGCATCTCTTGAGTTCAATCTCAAACAAATCTGAACTGTTCGTTGTAGTATGAGTTTTTTCGGGGAACAGATTTGCTAATTTTGCCCTTGAGGCAATTACGACTAGCCGCTTTCTGATTTGAGGCACCCCATAATCAGTGGCTTCAAGAATGCGATATTCGACGTGATAGCCAAGGTTTCTCAATTCATTCGTAATAATATCCACAACAAGTTCTTTGTTTTCTGTCTTAGCCTTAACCAGATTCGGAACATTTTCCATAATCATGACTTTTGGTTTTAATAAACTACCAACGCGGATAAACTCCTCAAAAAGTGAATTTCGTGGATCTTTGGCGTCGCCACTGTTTTTATTGCATATTGAAAAGCCCTGGCATGGTGGCCCGCCGAGAACAATATCAGGATTAAAGCTTCCGAATGCATTAATGATCTGTTCATCGGTCATCGCCGTGATATCACCTTGCATAACAGTAGCTGCGGGATGATTGAACTTGAATGTTTCGCAAGCCCACCTATCAATCTCAATTGCACCAACAACTTTTGCGTGTGCAAGTTCAAAGCCTAAGCTGAACCCGCCTGCGCCTGCAAATGTATCAAGTACCGAATACTGCATCTTATCTTCTTCTATAAGTAAACTTAGAATTCTACATTACACTAACCATGTAGGGCTAAATTTAAAGTTGTCCTGAATTTTGACGGCTCTACCCAGCTCCCCATTCAGTAGACAATAAACATCTGAATCTGGCATTATGTCGCCTCAATACACCTTGTATTCCACTGGGTGAAGACATCCCCCCTACATTTAAGGTAAAAAAAACAATGAGTAACCTCCCTCAATGCACATCATGTGGCTCAACATTTACCTACGAAGACGGTGGCATGTATATCTGCCCTGAATGCTCACACGAATGGCCTATAGATGGGGCGTCCGAAGATAATGCCGATGGACGTGTCATTAAGGATGCAAACGGCAACGTATTACAAGACGGCGATACGGTCACCGTAATTAAAGACCTTAAAGTCAAAGGCTCATCATTGGTTGTCAAAGTTGGCACTAAGGTCAAAAACATCCGTTTGGTTGACGGTGATCATGATATTGACTGCAAAATCGACGGTATTGGGGCAATGAAACTCAAGTCAGAGTTTGTTAAAAAAATCTGATGTGTTGGCTATTAGCCCGTTCCCAAGCTGGGGAGACTGTGAAAGTATTCGTGAATATACATTATTCACCACGAAGATCACGAAGGACACGAAGAAAATAACCACACGATCAAATATATTAAAACTTCGTGCTCTTCGTGTCCTTCGTGGTTATCAGCTTTATATTGAATACTTTCACTGTCTCTGGGGCTTGGGAACGGGCCGGTGGTTTAACATACTGGCTTACAAACTCTGGGTAGAAAAATGGGTAGCCAAAACATTAACCTTCCTGACCATCAGTCCTGGCACTGGTCAAAATAGGCATATAAACAAAAACAAACAACGCAAATGCCGCAAGCCAGCACAGTGTCGAACCATACACCAAGGCGTTGTACCAGTCCGGCAACGCTATCGGCAATAAGGCTCTGGACACCGCCGTCAGATTGATCAACACAAAGGCAACCGCGATGGCGTTTGAAGCCCTGAGCGCCCTGCCGGTATGGCCTAATGACACCCGCGCCATCATCCCCAAGGTCAATACGCCAATGCCGCCTATCGTAAAGGCGTGCAAGGCTAGCGACGGCAATACCACGCTATAGGCTGCCAGTGCAGTCAGTACAAATCCAGCAATAATCCAGCCATAACCGACATATAAGACCCATAATAAGGGCACATACCAGATTCTGGGCACATACCAGCCCAATACTCTGGCGCTGTTAACCAGTGCGGCAATCATTGCCGCTAAAGCCAACACGCCGCCTGAAACCCCGTTGAGTTGCAAAGCAAAAACCAGCACGGCGGTAGCTATCGAAAAGTTGTCCAACAGTGGCTTTCTTATGATCAGCGTCCCTGATATTCCGCGCTCGGTGAAAAAAGGGAACACCCTTCCGGCAATTACCAGTATCAACAAGATAATCGTTGCGATAACAAGCTGAAATCCAAATCCCGCCGAGTTTTTTACCAGCCCTAATATTTCAGCATGTATGAAGCCATTGCCCAATGCCAGCAGCAGTAAAATGGCGACAAATACCAGGTTATTGTAATTTTTTGCCAGCAAAATCGGCTTGCTGGTTTGATAGGCTAACAACGGCAGAAACGCAAAATCTACCAGTGCAATCAGCGCGTCTGGCAATAAGCCTGAATAAAACGGCATGATGCGCCCATACAACCAGAGCAGGCAAAGCCCCGCTAATGGGTCGCCGTTTAGCGTCGGTTTGCCTGTCCAGTTTTTTACGGCGGTCAGTAAAAATCCGGCAATGACGGCGCTTGAATACCCCAATAACATTTCATGGGCATGCCAATAGGTGTTGGCGAAATAATTGGCGGTTGATAACTCGCCTTTAACAATGGCGTTCCAGAGGAGTATCAAGATTAACGCGGAAAATCCGGCCAGGGCAAAAAAAGCCCTAAAACCCAAGGCAAACAGCGGGTAATTGAAAATGCTTGTTGATTTTATAGGGTGTGATTTCATAGTGATTGTGTTTCCAACCAGTCCAGCTCGGCATTTGAGAAGCCTGCAATTATACGCATTTCCCGGTTAAAAGGGCCTTTTGGCTTGCCGCCTTCATAATATTGCGCCAATAAGTGCCGATATTGCGCTTCGGGTTCCAGATTTTGTTGCTGGCAGACAAACTTAAACCAATACGAGCCGCGCTCCACATGACCGACTTCATCCGTTAATATCCGATTTAATAAAGCGATGCTGGCCTTATCGCCCAGTTTTTCAAATTTGGCGATAAGGCCAGGCGTGACATCCAGCCCTCTCGCTTCCATACAACGCGGCACCAGCGCCAAGCGTGGAAGTAAGTTATCGGCGGTCAATCATGCAA
>JAUYEP010000315.1 GCA_030689765.1 Methylovulum sp. | reverse complement strand
TGAAAAAGGGGGAGAGCAAAGCGAGGGGGCAGAGGGGGATTTATCTAATAAAATCTCCCCTAACCCCTCTTTTTCAAAGAGGGGGACTGAATAAGTACATTGCAAGTTGCCTTAAAAGATTAATACAAGCCCTTATCTTTCAGCAACTTTTGCAGGTGGTCAATCGGAATGGCATAAGAAATACCACTCGGATTTGACAGGATATTTTCCTTACTTTCCTGAATAAAGGCTTTGTTAATGACCCCAATGACTTTCCCCGTATCCTGCTCATAGAGTGGGCTGCCGCTATTTCCGGGATAAGCGGTGGCATCTAACTGAAACACATTATAGGGGGCATCTAACCGCCGGAGCAGCTTTGGATTGAGCGCATCCGACTTAAGCATCGGAATCACATTCGGGCTGATGGCAGAAACTATTCCCCGATGCGTCACGGGATAAAGCCCTAATACCATGCCTATTGGAAAACCGGTAAAAGCATAGGGCTGGCCTTCACGGACAGAAGCCACGTCGCCTAATTTTAGTGGGGGCAACGGCTCCCCGGTGATTTTTAAAACCGCCAAGTCATAGTCATTATCTAACGCCACTTGCCTTGCGGTGATAACCTTGTCTTCATTGCCTTTACGATAAAATACCGCGACCTGTTCCAAATGTCCGTCATCCAAATTTGTTGGGATAACATGTGCATTAGTGACCACAAGGGTACCGTCACCCACGGCAAACCCCGTACCTAAAAAAACTGAACGCGGATTTCTTTTTGGCATAAATGAACCGACAGCAACAATACTGTGTTTTATTTTTGCTATAGTCCCTGAAAGGTTTGGTTCTGCACAAACATTACTGCTAAACGGCAGAACAATAAAAAAAATAGCCCGGATTAGCACGTTACTAAACTGATGTTTTCTTGTGGTCATTTTTTAATGGATAGGGAAGGTTGCTGATGATAGTTATGCTGATTGTATCCCAACCCGCATCAAAACTTCCCGTAATACCCCTCTTTCAACGCATCAAACAAATTCGCCGCCGTATGGGTTTCACCGTCATATTCAATTTCATCATTGCCTTTAAATTCCAGGACAGTACCGTCTTCCAGCGTAAATTGGTAGGTCGTGTTTTCGAGATCGGATTCCTTAACCAGCACGCCCTGGAAAACTTCAGGATTAAAGCGGAACGTGGTGCAGCCTTTCAAGCCTTGCTCGTAGGCGTATTGGTAGATCGACTTGAAGTCCTCATAGGGATAATCCGTCGGCACGTTGGCGGTTTTGGAGATCGATGAATCTATCCATTTTTGCGCAGCGGCCTGGATGTCAACATGTTGTTTGGGTGTGACATCATCGGCGGCGATGAAATAATCCGGCAATTGCTGCTTAGGATCGTCGCTATAAGGCATGGCGTCGGGGTTGACGATATGCCGGTAGGCAAGTAATTCAAGCGAATAGACATCAATTTTTTCCTTGGATTTTTTACCGGCGCGGATCACGTTGCGCGAATAATGATGCGCAAAGCTGGGTTCGATGCCGTTGCTGGCGTTATTGGCGAGCGAAAGCGAGATTGTGCCTGTCGGTGCAATCGAGCTGTGATGCGTAAAACGTGCCCCGGTTTCAGCCAGTTGTTGCACCAGTTCCGGTTCGATTTGCGCCAGTTGCTGCATGTAGCGGCTGTATTTGGCATGCAACACTTTGCCGGGCACCTGATCGCCGATTTTATAACCGTCAGCGGTCATTTCCGGGCGCTGGTGCAGCATTTCGCCGGTGACCGTGAACAGTTGCTCCATAATCGGCGCAGCGCCTTTTTCTTTCGCCAACTCCAGGGCTTCTTTCCAGCCTTCTATCGCCAGGATTTTAGTGACCTGTCCGGTAAATTCCAATGATGGCGTGTCGCCATATCTCATGCCCAGCATCGTGATCGTTGAGCCTAAGCCCAGATAGCCCATGCCGTGGCGGCGTTTGCTGATAATTTCTTCGCGCTGTTTTGCTAACGGTAGGCCGTTGAGTTCAACGACATTATCCAACATGCGGGTGAAGATTTTGATGGTTTTGCGGTAAGTGTCCCAGTCAAAATAAGCGTCGCTGGTGAATGGTTTTTTAACGAAACGTGTCAGGTTGATGGAACCTAACAGACACGAACCGTAAGGCGGTAACGGCTGTTCCCCGCACGGGTTGGTCGCACGGATTTTCTCGCAAAACCAGTTATTGTTCATTTCGTTGACCTTGTCGATCAGGATGAAACCTGGCTCGGCATAGTCGTAGGTTGAACTCATGATGATGTCCCACAAGCGGCGTGCCGGCAGGGTTTTGGTGATCCGGCACGCGATCAGGCCGTCTTCGTTGGTGATGTAACCGTCCTTGTTAGCCAGATCGCGCCAGATTATTTGCTTATCGTCAGCCAAATCCAGCTTGTCGGTGTTGGCTTCCTTTTCAGTGACAGGAAACGATAAGGGCCAAGGTTGGTCGTTTTTTACCGCCTGCATGAACTCTTTGGTAATCAGCAATGACAGGTTAAATTGGCGTAAACGGCCGTTTTCACGTTTGGCGCGGATAAACTCGATGACATCAGGGTGGCCGACATCAAACGTGCCCATTTGCGCGCCGCGTCTGCCGCCAGCAGAAGACACGGTAAAACACATTTTGTCGTAAATGTCCATGAACGACAGCGGGCCTGAGGTATAAGCGCCTGCCCCTGACACATAGGCATCCTTCGGACGTAGCGTCGAAAATTCATAACCGATACCACAACCGGCTTTCAGCGTCAGCCCCGCTTCATGCACTTTATGCAAAATATCATCCATCGAATCGGCGATTATGCCGGAAACGGTGCAGTTAATCGTTGATGTTGCCGGTTTGTGCTCCAACGCACCGGCGTTCGAAACGATACGTCCTGCTGGAATTGCACCCTGACGCAATGCCCATAAAAACGCCTTGTAATGCTGTTCCTGTTTGGCTTTGCTTGTTTCCGCTTCCGAAAGTGCTTTGGCGACCCGTTGATAGGTTTCGTCTATCGTTGCATCAATAGCGGCACCGTCTTTGGTTTTCAAGCGATATTTCGTATCCCATATATCCATTGAAGCCGCTTGAAATGGTATTTCGGTGACAGTATTTGGGATGATATGAAGTTGTGCTGACATGAATGGTTGATCCTGGGGGAGGTTACGGTTTTTAGATAAAGGGACAAAAATAAACTATAAATTCAGCGTGTTAGGTGATTGCTGATTTATTGGTTTTAACTATATGTAGCAATTTTTTTATATATTAACACAATATATGGTGTTTTAAAGGAAAAATAACAGATTGGTACGATATTGTCTGTTTGAGAAAAAACAGCTTGCCGGAAGTCTGTTTTATGATGTAGAAACGGCTATTGTGGTGTCATCAGCGCGTTCATGTGCCCAATGAATTCCCCTCTGTAGCCTCGCGAAAACTTAAGATAAATTATGCCGAAATACGCGATACGGTACTGGTTTATAGGTATGCCTCAGAAACAGATCCTATCGATAACCCGTTTCAAGCGGCTTTTTTATGAGAAAGCCATGAGGGGATGGTTACCTTGAAAGAGTACATGTAAGATAAGGCACTCAACTTTGATTCAGGTGCTAATTAGCCCGGATAAGGGCCTATTTTGGAGAAATTAACCATGTCCACCCCCCGCATTGCACGAGATAAATATTCTACTTACGAGGATTATCTGGCCTTAGTAATTGCTCCCGAAACGATAGGGACGGACAGCCTGATTGCCAGCCGTCCGGCAAAAAAACCACTTTCACCCAGTCTTCTGCCGACCACGCCGAAAATAATCACTACGCCGGGCACGGCGGCCTCAGACGTATTCCAGGAGATAATCAGCCTGGACTCGGGCTTTCTGGTTGCATGGAACCGCGCGCAGGCAGCGGGGCCACTCGGCGTTTTTGCCCAGAAGTTCGATGCTGAAGGCAACGCCGTGGGGGGGCTAATTACCCTTGAGCCTTCGGCGATTGGGGTTACTGGTAAGCCTGAGCTGGTCAATCTCGGTGGTGGCAAGATTGCCGCTTTCTGGCAGGGTGGCAATTCTATAAAGGGCGCCTTCATCAACACGAATACTGGAGCGGTCACCAACGTCAAAATTGTGGCGGGCAATGTGGGCGACTGGATGCACGATGTCGTGCAACTTGCCAACGGTGACATCGCCATGGTCACGTCCGAAGCAGCGTTGGCCACCGCCAAGATCAAGGTCGTGATCATCAACGATGCCAATCTGGGCGTGATCAGCAACAAGACTATCGACACCTTCGCGGCGCCGTCCAGTACCTACGACCATACCGTCACCACGCTGGGGAACGGCGGCCTGGCGGTGTTTCGTGACCGCGACAACAATCAGCTCTACGTCCAGAAGTTCGCCAGCGGCGGCAATCTCGCCGGCGCACCGGTTAAGGTCAACACCACCGCGATAAACCTTCCAACCCTGTTCGATGTTACCTATTTCCAACCCCACGCCGTCGAATTGGAAGGCGGCGGCTGCGTTGTCACTTGGATGAGCATCGAAGGGTCAGGCGGTGATAGGGTCGAGGTTCGCGCCCGCCTCCTCGATGCCTCTGGGAAGCCGGTCGGGCATGACTTCCTGGTCAACGAGACGCCTGCCGGCAGCCAATACGGCGCCGAAGTGGTGGCGTTGGCCGGCGGTAACTTTGCAGTGCTTTGGGTCAGTGACGTTGTCGTTACCCGGACAACCATGATCCGCTACTACAACGCTGACGGGGAGCCTTTGAGCAGCCAGATCACCACGGGAACGCCGTTGCTGTTTACACTCTACGCCGACCATGAACTGACCGTGCTGACCGATGGGGCCATTGTGGATCTGTATCCCGAAGGCGGGTTCACCTCGCTCACCGTGGACGGTATCCGCCAGCCGGTGTTTGGCGGCGCGGCTGCGGAGATCCTGACCGGTACCCGTTCCGACGACCTCATCTTCGGCGGCAGCGGCAATGACCTCTTCAACCTGAAGAGTGGCGGCTCCGATGTGGTTTACGGACAGGATGGCAACGATCTCCTCGACTTCGGGGCGGCCTACGACACCCACGACACGATAGACGGCGGCGCAGGTTTGGACACCGTCAAGCTTAACGGCGATTACACTGGGATCATTTTCCCGGAATCCTTCGTCAACGTTGAGGCGCTGCTGCTGGGTACTGGTCACGATTACGTCATGACCCCCAACGATGCCATGGTAGCGGCCGGTAAATCGATCACCATCAACGGTTCAGCACTTGGCATTGCGGACACCTTGACGGTATTCGGCACCAACGGGACCAACGGTGCTTTGGTCCTGTTGGGCGGTGCCGGTGCCGACAAGCTCTACTCCGGTTCCGGTGACGATAGCTTGTCAGGTGGAGATGGCAACGATTTGCTTAACATCGCTGCGACTGGGAATGATTCGGTCAAGGGCGGCAATGGTAACGACCTGATTCAAGCTGGGGCCTTGCTCACTGCCCAGGATCAGATCGACGGCGGCAGCGGCGTTGACACCCTGAACCTGACGGGTGCGACAAGCTTGGTATTCGGCGCCAAGACCATGATCGACGTCGAGAAGATCGTTGTTGATGCCGACTTTAGCTACAACCTGACGCTTAATAACGCGGCGATTGCTCCCGGCAAGGCCCTTAAGGTCGACGCCTCGGCTTTAACCGCGCCGACAACCAACCTGAGTCTGGATGGATCAGCCGAAGCCAACGGAACCCTGAACCTGATCGGCGGCGTCGGCGACGATACACTGCTCGGCGGCAGTGGCTCGGACATCATCACTGGCGGGGCCGGAAACAATATCCTGGGCGCCGGCGCCGGCGGCAAGGATCAGATTACCGGCGGTACCGGCTCCGACACCATTCGCCTTGGCGCCGGCTTTGATCTCAATGACAAGATCGACGGCGGCGACGGATTTGACCAAGCGATCCTCGACGGAGACTACGCTACGGGTGTGCCTCTTAAAGGTTCCACCCTGCACAGCGTTGAGGCCATGACGCTTACCGCCGGGCACGCCTACCAACTATACTTCAATGATGGTAACGTCGGTGCCGGCCTTGATTTCACCCTAAGCGGCACAACCCTCGACGCCAACGACGATATTTATTTCAACGGCAGTGCCGAGACTGAGGGCCGGTTCAACATCAATGGCGGCGGTGGGGACGACACCTTGATCGGTGGTCAAGGCAACGATACAGTGAACGGCGGATCGGGCAACAACCGGATCGACCTGTCTGCGGGCGGCAACGATTTTACCTTCGGTAGCGCCAGCAACGATACCTTCCTGATGGGCGGCGCGTTCAACACGCTGGACCGTATTCTGGGCAACGGTGGCGAGGACGTCGTTGTGTTCAACGGCAACTACAGCGTAGAGGTGCCGTTTGACGCGTTGACCCTGCGGGGCATCGGCACCGTCCGGCTCGAAGGCGGTCACGATTACGCGCTTCAGGTCTACTCGGAAGCTGGGACGGCCCTGACAGTCGATGGGACTACCCTGGGCGTTCTGGACGTCATGACCATGAGGGCTTCCGGTGGCGACACCAGCCACTACTTCTATCGGGGCGGTGCGGCTGGCGACAACCTCACCGGAGGTTTGGGGGCGGACACCATTACGGGCGGCGGCGGGGCTGACACAATCCAGGGTGGGACTGGTGCTGACGTGCTGACTGGCGGCATAGGGGCCGACGTCTTCCGCTATGCTTCGACCCCGGAGTCGTCCGGCTTTCTCGATACCATCACCGACCTCAACAACACCGACATCATCGACTTCAGCGCCATCGACGCCATCGACGCCGCCAACGCCGACGGCGACCAAGCCTTCGTCCTTTCAAACGACGGCATCTGGCACACAACCGGCCAAGGCGAAGTGCGGCTCTATCTGCTCGGCGGAAACACCAATCTTGAGGTAGATGTCAACGGCGACGGCTTCGCTAACATGATCATCCAGATCATCGGCGACCACACCAACTTCCATCATTTTGTGCTTTAGTTGGGCTGTTTAGCGTTCGCTCCCCTGTAAGTCCCTTATTAATCAAGGGATATGAACATGAAATCGCTAAGTTCAAGCCTCTTTTTGCAAGTAAGCCTGCTCTTTAAAATTCCGGCTATGCCAAACAAATCCCAAAGTGGTTACCAACATTAAGCCGGTGAACAACCAAAAATAACTGGCACCGGCAAGACGGCTAGGGCCATCGGGATTTTCAATGAAAAAATTTACCGCACTGGTCAATAAATTGCCGAGTGCGACCGCCGCCATATAAAAAGACATGACAAAAGACTTCATCGTCCTAGGCGCTTGGGTATAAGAAAATTCCAGGCAAGTAACCGACACCATCACTTCAGCGGAAGTCAGCAATAAATAAGCGGGCAATTGCCAACCAATGCTGGGATGCAAACCTTCATCAATGCGCATCTGGATAACTGCAACCCATACAAACGACAACACCGTAACAAACAAACCGATAGCTATTTTGTTCATATAATTTAAGCCTATGTAACGGTTAAGCGCGGGATACAGTACGCGGTAAAAGAATGGCGTGAGCAGGACTATCAACAAGGGATTGGCGGCTTGTATTTGTGAAGGCAGAATCTCAATGCCGAAGATGTGCCTGTCCATTTGTTGTGCTTGCAACACCCAAGACGAGCCATTTTGGTCAAATAATGCCCAGAACATTGCAATAAACAAATAAATGCCAATTAACCGGCCTAGACAATGCAACCCCTCGCCGCTCAATGCCTCGCGAACGAAATTCATGCCTGCAGGGGGAATATGCACAAATGCGTATCGTCCCGACCAGAAAATTAGCGTCGCTAAAAGCATCAATACGCCAGGTACCGCGAAGGCGACTGACGGGCCATAGTATTGCAGCAGCCATGGCACCAGCAACATGGCAATAAAAGCGCCGAAGTTAAGTGCGGAATAAAACCAACTGAATACCGTGCTGAGCCAATGTTGATTACTGGCGCCAAACTGATCGCCGACATGCGCTGATACACAAGGTTTGATGCCACCCGCACCCAATGCGATCAAGCCTTGGCCCAGTAACAAACCCATTCGGGTGGCATCCAATGCCAAGCAAAAATGTCCCAAGCAATAAACTAGCGATAAACAGAGGATAGTCCGGTATTTGCCCAATAAGCCATCAGCCAGCACGGCACCTAAAAAAGGGGTGAAATAGGTTATGGATACGAATAAATGAAAATAGGCGGTCGCTTCGTTTGCACTCATAGGCGAGAATTTTCCGTCAGCATCCATCAGGTATTGGGTCATGAACACCACAAGAACCGCCCTCATGCCATAATAACTAAAGCGTTCCGCAAGCTCGTTAGCAATTATAAAAGGGATGCCATCAGGGATTTGAGTGGAGGGAACGGGGGCTGTGCGGTATGGCGTTTTCACAAAATTATGGCTCCTTGATTGTCATTTTATGTACGCTCACTCAAGTAAGCATGTTAGTTATGAAGGGTTGTCGAATTTGAACCATGATTCAAGTTGGGGGCATCTTATCAAGCCATATAGCCTGCCGGCCTTAGGCATGGGTCTGAAACTTTGCGGCAAATAACCTAGGCAATTTGTAGGCAATGAGTAAACTCCAAAACTTACCGGAGAGTACGCTGACAAAAGGGTGCAAATACACCATTTAACAGGCATGGCCTACGGGTCAAGTATTCATAGGGCTGGCTAACTGTTTGCCCCACCCCTGTTATAGTTTCGATATTTTGGCGGATGTCGATTGGATTAACCTGCTATTCCGCAATTAAGCAAGTGAAATCTCACTGGCCTTAATCTATTGCTGAGTTATTCAGCAGGTGGCAATTATGCTTATAATGTCGCCGCAGCAATGGAAAAGCAGGATGAAAGCATTTTGGCGCTGATCTTGATTGACAACTTTCGGGTGATGGAAACGGCGGTATGGCTACCAACTTAAGGCGGGACAGTTTAAGACGGTTAAGCCGTTCGTGGTGATCCTTCGGCTGCGCTCAGGACTAAAGGCCTTGTCGAACCATGTATGGCTTAACCGTCCACCCTTCGACAAGGCTCTCCTGAGCGTAGCCGAAGGGCTCAGGGCGAACGGTTAAGCCTTGCGGCTTGTTCTGCCTTAAGTTGGTAGCCGGCGGTATTAAGCGGTTATTGACCCGGCACTTGAAGATTCATCGTTATCGGCTACGCTAAACAAAACGCCTATCCGCAATACCTTAAGCAGTCGTCCAAAAGTCTTTTAACAACAGGCCGTTAAAAAAAGCCCCATGTCTTGTTGATACCTTTTTGTTAAAAGACTTTTTATCACCTACTTAGATGGTTACTTGGATTATATTTTGCAACACCCTAATAACAATGCCTTAAACGCAGATATTTCCTACCTAAAAGCCCATGATGCTGAAACTTTAAATTTACCGGAAAGTATTTTTTAGTCTGGACTGGCCAAAACCATCAACGGGTAAGATGCCTTGTTTTCAAGTTGCCAGAAACCATTGCTACGTATTAACTCAACCTCAACTGCATTTTAACGCCAAAATCATCAAAGGTATATTTGGATAAATTATGAAACTATTAGAATTTTTCAGAAAAGAAAGCCGCCCACCGAAATCCCAGATTTTTTTTACTGCATTGGTGTCAGGGTTAGCAAATGGTTATCTTTTGATGATAATTAACAATGCGGCGGAATCAGTAAATAAAAGTGATGAAGTACAGTTAAGCAACTTCATTTTATTTTTTGCTGATTTAATGTTATTGCTTTACACCAAACAATATTCTTTAAAGCAAGCAACCATAATTGCTGAAAATGCCATTAATCGGGTCAGGATGCGCGTTACGGATAAATTACGCCGTACGGAATTGCTGTTTATCGAAACCACAGGTCATGCAGACATTTATACGAGCATAACTCAAGATGCCAGTTTAATTTCAGAATCAGCCATTATTATGATCAATGCCTGCCAGCAGGTAATGGTCGTCGTTATTTGTTTGATTTATATTGCGTGGTTATCGGTTCCCGGGTTTATCGTCACCGTTTCTGTTTTAGGGCTATCGGTTTTGATGTATTTATATAATTCAAGGCATATTAACAATCGGCTGCATGAGGCCGCCAAAAAAGAATCAGAGTTTTTTAATGGCATTAATAGCATCTTAATGGGATTTAAAGAGATTAAAATTAACGTCAAGAAAAATGAAGCCTTATTTACCCATATAGAAACTATTTCCCAAGAAGCTAAAGACATTAAAGTCGCTACCGGCCTTAATTTCGTTATTGATTTAATGTTTGCCCAAACTTCCTTTTTTATATTGTGCGCCGGAATCATTTTTGTCTTACCGGTATTAAGTCCGACTTATGTTGGTCAAGTGGTCGGCATTACTGTCGCCGTGTTATTCTTATTTGGCCCTTTAAGTATGGTGGTAGGCGCTTTGCCTATGTTTGAGCGTGCCAATGTGGCTGTGGAAAACCTTTACCGCTTAGAGGAAGAAATTGACGAATTCAGTAAGCCTGAGCAAAACATAGACATTCAAGTCCCTGATTTTGAATCTTTGGAATTGGAAAAAATTACTTTCCATTACCAGCAACAAAGTGAAGGCAGCGTCTTCGGCGTAGGGCCGATCAATTTAAAAATAAATAAAGGTGACATCTTATTTATCGTCGGTGGTAACGGTAGTGGTAAATCCACCTTGGTTAAGTTACTGACAGGGTTGTATTATCCCTTATCAGGAAACATGTACATCAATAACAAGCCATTAGAAGCGGATGCTTATGTCCATTACCGCGAATTGTTTTCCACTATATTTGCGGATTTCCATTTATTTGAGCATTTATACGGTGTCGAAGACGTTGACCAAAAACGTGTCGATAACCTGTTAAAAACAATGGAACTGGAGAAAAAAACAACTTTTAAAAATAATCGTTTTTCCAATACCGACTTATCGACTGGACAAAAGAAACGTTTGGCTTATATCGCCTCGGTTTTGGAAGATAAGCAAATTTATGTATTCGATGAATGGGCTGCGGATCAAGACCCCGAGTTCCGTAAGTATTTTTACGAAGTGCTGTTAAAAGATTTAAAAAGCAAAGGCAAAACGGTGATTGCTGTCAGCCATGACGACCGTTATTTTTCATCCGCCGACAAGATCATAAAATTGGAATACGGTTCGATAGTTGAGCGGAAATAACACGGCTTCCTAGTATACTATCCCATGACTGACTGATTGTCTGTCTGACAACAAGTCAACCTTATCAATAACCTAGACCAATATAGTTGTGCCTGGTTGCTTATCTCGAACTCAGGTCAAGCTAAAACAAATTAAAGGATAAATGATGAATACAAGTGAAATTTTTCTTATCGCCATGTCGGTCATATTTACCATTCCGTACTTTATATGGCGTGTTGGCAGGACTGAGTATTATGCGCCGCTGGTCGTGGTACAAATTATTTGCGGCATCCTTTTGGGCCCCGGCGTTCTCGGGGTGGCTTACCCTGATGTGTATAATTTCGTTTTTAACAAGCAGGTCATACAGTCGCTTAACGGTATTGCCTGGTGGGCTGTAATGATCTTTGTCTGGATCGCTGGTATCGAACTGGATCTAAAGAAAGTCTGGGCTAATCGT
>JAUYEP010000312.1 GCA_030689765.1 Methylovulum sp. | reverse complement strand
TGCTCCGTGGGTCGAACTGGGAACTTGCCAAGGTTTGCATGCCGACGCGGTCGGCTTCTTCTTCATTTTCGCGGGTAAAATTGATTTGAAACTGAACGCTGCCGGCCTGAATCGCCATGATGGCGGCTTGCCCCATCGCCGCTGATTGCGTGCCAAGCAAGATTGCCGCCAGCGTTGCAGCCATCATAGGCACTGACAATCGCCCTGCCGCTTCTGCAGCACGGAATAAATGCCGTTGGGTAACGTGACCAATTTCATGTGCAATGACCGAGGCCAACTCGCTTTCTGCCTCGGTCATTAACATCAAGCCTGAATTGACGCCAATATAACCACCCGGGCCTGCAAACGCGTTGATGTCATTTTCCAAAACGACAAAAAAGTGGAACGGGTGGCTGGGCGCATCGCTATTGGCGGCCAGTTTTTGACCGAGCGTCTGGATATATTGTTGAATTTCAGCATCCTGGTTAATAGTGATTTGCGAATGCAGGCTTCTGAAAAAAGCTTCACCAAACTCTTTTTCTTCTTCAGGCGTGATTAATGTACCGGACGAATCCCCCATATCGGGCAATTCAATTTTAGTGATCTCTTCAGCTTGTGGCGAAGCAGAAAAAATGGCAAGGCTTAAAGCCAGGGCAGCGGCAGGTTTAAATTTCATGGCGGTGGGACTGGAATAAAGGTTTATAGTTCCTGCTGATGGGCTGTATGGTAGAGACGTTGCAATGCAAACGTCCCTACAAAATCAACGCGCGATACTTCATAGAATATCAATCCCTAAAAATAACATCCACAGACAACCATGAAATTTGCGATACAAGTAAATACCAGCCCTTACCAGTCGAACGCCGGCCATACCGCCTATCAGTTTATTAATGCAGCATTGGCACAGGGACATGGGATATTCCGGGTGTTTTTTTACCATGACGGGATTTATCACGCGCTTAAATACGCAACCCCGCCTGACGATGAGTTTGCCCACACCAGGCAATGGAGCGGTTTGGCGCAACGGTACCAGATCGATCTGGTTGTCTGTGTCTCTGCGGCTCAACGGCGCGGATTATTATGCGCCGATGAAGCCCATAGACAAGATAAGCAGGACAATGACTTAGCCGATGGGTTTCGTATTTCTGGATTGGGGCAATTAATTGAAGCAACGTTAGTCAGCGATCGCTTTATCGTGTTCGGTTGAGGGTATGAAGAGCTATTTATTTGTCTTGCGCAAACCTTCACATAGCGGCATTTTAGTGCAAGAAATGCTGGATATTATTTTAACCACCGCCGCATTTGATCAGCAAGTCAGTATCTTGTTGCTGGATGATGGCGTATTCCATCTGAAAAACAACCAGCGCACTGAAGCTATCGGCTTGAAAGATAGCTCTGCCATGTTTAAAGCCTTGGCGCTGTATGACGTGACTGGGCTTTACACTGAAGCCGAATCCCTTACGGAACGTGGATTAACTGAACAGGATTTGTTTTTATCGGTCCGCGTAATTTTGAGGGCGGAAATAAACAGGCTCATGGCGCAATTTGATGTCATTTTTGCAGGCTAGCTGTCCTATGCCAATCCAGATCTTGCCGGGTTAATTGGTGGACTTGTTATTTATGGCAATCTGCTGTGTAAGATAAGTGCTGGTTGCCTGCATGCTGCCTATTAGCGCATCCATCGCATTAAACTGCGACAATAAACGTGCCTGATATTGTGTCATACGGGCGTTAAGCGCCGTACGCGACTCAGCAATATTACTGAGATCTTTCTGTAATCCAGCCGTCCTGCTCCCAATAGATCCAGTGCTACTGAGCAAATTATCAAGGATACCTGATAATCTATCAATGATGCCGCGGCTGAAACCGACCGTGCCGCGGCCACCTAACGTGGTATCGGCAATTAAAAGTTTAAGTCCTTTAGAGCCTCCACTGGCAGACGTTAAATACTGTCCATTGCCAACGCCGGCTATGCCATCAATCGTGCCGGCCACATCAACGCCGGCCGTCCCCACCGCAGCACCTAAACCTAATGTTGCACTGCCTTGGGTAATTTCCACCTGTGATGTCGAACCATAAGTTTTGGAGCTGACCATCAACCGGTTATTGCCCGTATCATAAGACACGCTAACCGTAAGATTATTGGCTTTAAGTGTGCCGTCCGTGTTAACGCGTGATTGAATCTCACTCGCCAAATCGGCACCGGTAGCGTAAGTCTGTTGTGTTAACGCGATATTGCCGGACTGGACGCCATTTACCTTGATCGCCAAGCTGTTATCAGTTGCATCGACTGTCAATGGAAAACTTATAGTGCCGCCTTGTAAGGTGGCTTGCGTAGCGGCTTGTGTTAATGTGACAGCATAAGCACCCGCTTTGGTATCCTTGGTGCTGGCTATATATTGCACGTTGCTGTCGGTCGAACGCCCCAGTACGGAAAATAATGCAGCCACACCATCAATATCGGAAGATTGCGCAGTGCTGAATTTTGCGCTGTCGAATTTTAACGTGCCGTCTTTTTGCAGGCTGATACCTACATCAGACAAGGTGCGCAAACTAGAGCTTGTGCCATCCACTACATTGGTGAGCGCGCTCCGAATTTGTGACATGCCATTTTGTACAACAGATTCCCCTAATAAAACGCCAGCAGTCTTGGTGGCGGGGTCATAATTTGAGACACTGTTTACCGTCGTGATGAGTGCATTGTATTTTTCAACAAAGCCGCTGATCGCTGTGTTTAAGTCGGCATTATTGCGGGTGACATTTACCGTCACTGTTTTACTGATCTGCGCCTGCAGAAGGCTGAATGTCACGCCTTTCAAAGCACCGCTGACGGTATTACTGGAACTGCTCACATCAAGGCCATTGATATTGACCAGTGCATCTTCAGCCGCCCGGGTCTGCATCATTTTCGGATTGGAGCCGTCAAACGCCAAATCAGATAATCCTGGCGCTCCCGTTTCTGTCACTTTGATCTGCAAGCTGTTTTTTACGCCGGAGTCTGTCGATTTAAAAACCAGGCGATTCCCTGTGCCATCATTCAAAACGGATGCCGTAACCCCCGCCTTTGCATTGTTGATGGCATCGCGGATACCCGTCAACGTATTGTTGCTGGAATCTATTGTTAAAGATAATGATGATTTTGCAGGGTTTTGGGTAAAACCACCATAGACCTTAGTGCTGGCATCGTATGTTGTGGTGCCAAAATTAATGGTCAACGACCCTGTGCCAACAACAGCCGTAGGGTCGGCATAAGCGGCGGAAGCCAAGGCATGGCTTTGCGCCATATTTTTTACTTCCATTTGATAGGATGCGACATCGGCGACACTGAGTGCCGATGCCGTGATAACCGTACTATCGCTGGAGTCAGACGATATTTTTTGAAAGCTGCTGGTCTTGCTTAAGGCAGAGAGTGAGCTTTTGAAATCAGAGAGCGCATTCTTAAAATTGCCGAAAGCAGTGATTTTGGCATTATCGTCCGCTTCCTTTTTGGTATTTCGAGTGTCAACCGCAAGACGTTCAGCTGCGACTAACTTGGTAACTATGCCGCTGACATCGAGACCGGAACCTAAACCTGTAGACGTAATAGTAGACATTTCAACCTCCGCGCGTGATTACGGTCTGTACCAGAAACAGTCTTATCACGCTTTTTTACTAAATAATAACCCTTGAACTTCATCCAGCTTTTTTTCCAGCTGTAAAACTTCTTCAGAGGGAATTTGCCGGATCACTTCACCGGTTTTTTCATCCTTGATTTCAACCACCATTTTCCCCGATCCTTCACTCACTGAAAATTGCATCGTACGCTTGGACATTTGAAAAAAACTGTTGATATTTTTTAACGCGCTATCAACCCGGTCTTTCGTCTTTTCCGGTTGTCCGCTTGGCTCACCATTGCTTTGGGTTGATGGCTTGGACACCTTATCCGTCGTACCCGAAGCCGACACCAGTGCAACATTATCTTGCCCGATGTTACGCTCCTCCTGTCCCGATTTTTCGGAACTTGCCGTGCGCTTTGGGATTGCCGCGACGTTGGCAATACTATTAATTGAAAAATCCATGATACACCTCTTGCTTGATCAATAGACAAAAGCAGCGGACATTGCCTGCTGCTCAAGCTGCATAGCGGCAATTGTGCAACTGCCGCCACAACAATGCTACCCTAAGATCAGCCTTTATCTTAATAAAGATAAAACACCTTGGCTAGACGTGTTCGCTTGTGCCAGCATCGCTGTACCTGCCTGTTGCAGAACTTGCGAACGGCTCAACTCGGCGGATTCAGCCGCAAAATCTGCATCTTGGATACGGCTACGGGCAGAAGTCAAGTTTTCTGACGTTGTTTGCAGGGACGAAATGGTTGAGGTAAAACGGTTTTGCACCGCACCCAAGGTTCCACGGCTGCTGTTTACCGATCTAAGCGCATTATCAATGGCTGTCAACGCAGCAGTCGCGCCTTCGGCGGTGGTCAAATCAATAGTACTCAGTGACTGGCCACTTTTGCCTGAACCATAAGTGCCCACTTCCAAACCCAGTGTAGTTGTGACATCAGTGCCTGTTGTACCACTTTCAATCTTGAAGGATGTGGCAGAACTTAAGGTTATTGAACCAGTGTATGTACCATCCGCTATCAAACCATTATCAGACCCATCACCTGCAAAACCGCCTGTCGCAGCATCAACTACAATATTCCGGCCATCGGCGGCCTCTAGCTTAATGCCTTTGGTATTATCGTTGGTATCCACCGCAGTCACCCCGGTTTGACCGGAAATGGCATTGATGGCTTGAACAACCGTTGCGCGGTCAGAGGCAAAATCCGTACCCGAAGTGGTGATTGTGCCGGTATTGAATCCATTGATGCTAATGACGCCCGTTGCCCCAGCCGTGGCAACGGTACCCAGTGTTGTGTTTGTATTTACTTTAGCGGTTACACCGGATTGTGCTGAAATCGACTTGATCGCGGCAGCTTTGGAAATGGCACTATTATCTTTAAGGGCAGACGAGGCTTTATCGTCACTCGCCAGCGTAGATCCTATCAACACACCATTGACCTTGAAATCACCGGCAGTAAAAGCCGTGTTGGTGGTCAGTGCGCTAGAAGACGTATAAGCCACCTGTGGGGCATAAGTCCCTGCTTGTAAGCCCGTATTGCTGATAGCGCCAGTACCCTCAGCGATCGTAATGTCCTTGGGGGATGATAACGTATAAGTTCCAAAATACGTTTGATAGCCGGCATCGGTTTTGTCTGTTGGTGTGGTCAAGTCTGTACCATTGAACGCCAAACCGGTGGAAGCGGACGTCAACGCCGTTGTGGACGCTGAATTATCGAAGCCGATGGTGATGTTGCGCCCATCAGCAGCCGTCAGTTTAACGCCGCCGGCATCCGTTCCGGTATCAACAGCCGTAACACCGGTTTGATCGGACAACGAGTTAATCGCAGTAATCACTGATTGCCGGGTAGCGGAGGTGTCCGTAGTCGTGAAAACCGCAGAGGTTGACACGCCATTGATAACAATAGCGCCATCAGTTGCAGCGCCTACCATCGCACGGCCTTCGACTTCAGTGGCATTTACTGTAGCTGTCACCCCTGTTTGGGCAGACGCTGCATTGAAAGCGGCAACTTTTGCAATGGCACTGGAGCCATTAAAAGAGAATGATTTGTTGTCGGCAGTCGCAACGGACGAACCCATAGTTACGCCGTTAATATTGACGTCACCTGACACCATTAAGGGTTGTGTCACGGAATTCCCGGCAATTGATGCACTGGCCCGACCGGTAATTGAGGAAGCATCGCCGGTACCCAAGGTATCTGTTTTAGATCGGGTCATGCCAATAGTAATTGTTTGGCCTGCGTTGGCACCGATTTGAAAGTTCTGATTCTTGAAAGAACCATCCAGCAATTTCGTGCCGTTAAATTCTGTTTGACCAGCAACACGGTCAATCTCCTGCAATAGCTGGTCTGCTTCCTGTTGGATAGCGCCCCTGTCAGAGGCCGTGTTGGTGGCGTTAGCTGATTGCACTGATAATTCGCGCAGACGTTGTAGGCTATTGGTGATTTCACCTAATGCGCCTTCAGCAGTTTGGGCCAATGAAATGCCGTCATTGGCATTGCGGGTAGCCTGATTCAAGCCTTTGATCTGTGAAGTCATCCGATCAGAAATGGATAAGCCTGCCGCATCGTCTTTCGCACTATTGATACGCAAACCGGAAGACAACCGCTGCATAGCCGTTTGCTGGGTCATTTGTGATTTGCCCAAATTCCGCTGCGCATTTAGTGAGCTTATATTTGTATTTACTATTGAAGTCATGTTAATTCTCCTAGCTTATGGTGTGGTTGTATAAGTAATCGGGGGAGTACTTGGCATCCTGATCAACTCTCACGGACGCTATCGGCGTAATGCAAAGAATCTTTAATTTTTTTATGTTTTTATGTTGGAAAATGATAGGTACGAATACGGTTTAATGCATGCGTTTGGAAGGCAATACCCCCCTCCCGGCCGCATTGCAATGGTAAAGCTGTCAAAAAATGGTTTAAGGGTATTTTTAATATTTAAAAAACGATATTATTAAACTTTAATATCCAATATTTAGTTATTAAAACTCGCCGCCACAACCATCACTTAGAAGAAGCCTTCCCATTTAACGCAAAGCTTGACGTTAAAAGTAGAAAGCCCAAAAGGGAGCAAATCACCATGAACCTAAGCCAAATTGAACTCCTGCGGATTTTGCAGGAAACCCAACTGAATCTTTCCAAAGCTGCCGAAAAGATGCACGTTGTGCAATCTGCCGTCAGCCGCCAATTACAGCTGTTTGAGGAAGAAATTGGTTCACCTCTGTTTGAACGTAGCGGCAAAAAATTGACCGCGTTGACCCCGCTGGGCAACCGCATAATGATTGAAGTGGAAACGATTAGCCAGGCGAAGCTCAATATTCAAACCATTGCGGCTGATTTTCTCGACAGCAATCAAGGGACCATTCATATTGCCACCACACATACTCAGGCGAAATATTTTTTACCCAACCCCATCCAGCGGTTCCGCAAAAAATATCCCGGCGTCAGAATCTATATGGTGCAAGCCTCACCAGAGCAATTAATCCAGCAATTACATACCCATAAGGCCGATATCGCTATTTGTACCGAAAAAGTGGATAGTGACTTTGAGCTGGTCACCCAGCAATGCTATCAATGGCATCACAGTGCAGTCATGCCCAAAGACCATCCTTTGTGTACAGGTGAAATCACTTATGGGCGACTAGCTTCCTATCCCATACTCACTTACAGTTTTGGTTTTACGGGGCGGTCCAATATTGAAACGGCATTTAAAAAGTCAGGCTGTGAACTGGACATTATCCTGGCCGCAGCCGATACCGATGTAATAAAAACGTATGTCCGTTTAGGCTTGGGTGTCGGCCTTATTGCAGGCATGGCTTATGATGCACAAATAGATCAAGATTTATCAGTCCGTGATTTGTCCCATTTGATTCCGCTATCAACTACCAAAGTCGCCTACCTAAAACAGAATTACCTGCCGTTGTACAGCCAGCATTTTATCGAGGAATTAATGCTTGGGTAGTCTGCTCTTGTGCGTTAAGCAAGGCTTTTGCTGGCCACTTCGTAAACGTCTTTCGAAATAGACTCGGTGGACATGATCCGTTGCAATTGCGCTGTCATCAATGCCTGCCTGCTTTCATCATACCGGCGCCATGAGGTTAAGGCGCTGACCATGCGTGATGCAAGCTGTGGATTCAGCGTGTTAAGCGCGATAATCTGGTCGGCGAGAAATTGATAGCCCAGGCCGTCAGCGGCATGAAAATGTAACGGGTTAGCCTGGCTGAAGGCGCCGATTAATGCCCTGACCCGATTGGGATTCTTTAGGTCAAAGGCGGGATGGCCCATTAATGATTGCACGGTCGCAAAGGTATCGGGTGCATGGCTGCTCGCCTGTAGGGCAAACCATTTATCGATGACCAGCGCTTCATGCTGCCATTGCCGGTAGAAGTCCGTTAAGGATTGCCGCCGGGCGGTGTGCGGGTTATTAACCATTGCCGTTAAGGCGGCCATCTGGTCAGTCATGTTTTTGGCGGTTTTAAATTGCTGGTGCGCCCAGTTTTTAATGGCAGGGTCTTCCAGGGCGCTTAAATAATTAAGGCAAGTGTTTTTGATGCGTCTGCGGCCTATCGCCCCGGCATCAAACCTGCCTGATTCATCCCGATGATGGTTTAAATACAGCGTTTGAAATTGCTGCTGCAATTGCTCCGCGAGTGTGTATTTGACAAATTCGCGGGCTTTATGAATTGCAACAACATCGACAATAGGCATCTGTTCTGCCAGATAGGTTTCCGACGGCAGGTTTAACAGCAAGGAAAAATACGATAAGTCATCCCACGGTTGTGCCATGGCCTGTTTAAAGGCGCCGACAATAATCGGGTTAAGATGCAAATCTTGACCATTTTGCATATCGGCAATCAACCCTGAAATGATTTGTCCTGATAATTGCTGCCCTGCTTCCCAGCGGTTAAACGTATCGTGGTCATGGCTTAACAAAAACGCCAGTTCTTCGGGGCTGCGCTCCATCACGAGTTTCACCGGCGCGGAAAATCCCCTTAACACGGAAATGACCGGTTGCGTGTCTTTCGCTTCAAAAACAAAGTGGTGTTGTGCCTGGGTGAGCTGCAAAACCACTTCGTCGCAGGCTTTCGGGCTATCCTGGAGCTTACACGGTACGGCAACGCCATCCTGACGGATCAAGCCAACTCTGACGGGAATATGCAACGGCATTTTGGTGGCTTGTCCCGGTGTTGGCGGGCAATGCTGGTCAATGGTCAGTATCAGCGTTTTTAGCGAGGCATCATAATGTTGCTTTACCGTCAGCACCGGTGTTCCGGCTTGGGAATACCAGCGGCGGAACTGCGTCAAATCAACGGCATTGGCGGCTTCCATCGCATTGACAAAATCATCGCAGGTAACCGCCTGGCCGTCATGGCGTTCAAAATATAAATCACAGCCTTTGCGGAAGCCATCGGCCCCCAGCAAGGTATGGATCATGCGCACGACTTCCGCGCCTTTTTCGTAAATGGTCAGCGTATAAAAGTTGTTGATTTCGATGTAGGCGTCAGGGCGCACCGGATGTGCCAGAGGCCCAGCATCTTCGGCAAACTGGCGGGTGCGCAGATTGATGACGTCTTCAATGCGTTTGACGGCTTTGGAGGTACGGTCGCCGGTAAATTCCTGGTCGCGGAATACGGTAAAGCCTTCTTTTAAACTCAGCTGGAACCAGTCCCTGCAAGTGATGCGGTTGCCTGTCCAGTTATGGAAATATTCATGTGCGATAACGCCTTCGATATGCTCATAGTCAGAATCCGTTGCGGTGTCGGGACGCGCCAGCACAAATTTGGTATTGAAGATATTCAAGCCCTTGTTTTCCATGGCGCCCATGTTGAAATGGCCGACGGCAACGATCATGTATAAATCCAGGTCGTATTCACGGCCATAGACTTGCTCATCCCAGGCCATCGCGTTTTTCAGCGATTGCATCGCATGGCCACATTTATCACTGTCATGTTTTTCAACAAAAATCTTAAGGCTGATGTCGCGGCCTGATTGTGTGGTAAAGCTGTCAGCTATACATTCCAGTTGTCCCGCGACCAGTGCGAACAAATAGCAGGGCTTGTTAAAAGGGTCTTCCCAAGTTACCCAGTGCCGGTTACCCGGCAGCTCGCCTTCAGCGATTTTATTGCCGTTCGACAATAACACCGGATAGCGGCCTTTATCGCCGACCAATGTTGTCGTAAACCGCGCCATGACATCAGGGCGATCCAGGAAATAAGTGATTTTTCTAAAACCTTCCGCTTCGCACTGGGTACATAACATGCCATTGGAAAGGTAAAGGCCTTCCAGCGCCGTGTTAGTTTTAGGACTGATGCTGTTTTCTATGGTCAGCATAAACAGGCGTTGTTGCGGCACATTTTTTATGATTAATGCGTCCGGGGTTTGACTAAAGTCTTGCGCAGCCAAATCCTCGCCATCGTCGAGGGCGACGCGCAACAGCATAAGATTTTCGCCTGCCAGAGTGAGTGATGTGTCGCTGGTCTGGCAGGCGGGATTACGTATCATCGTCAACTTTGACGATACCCGCGTATTTTCGGCGGCTAGCGCAAAACTCAGCTCAACGTTGTGAATCAGGTATTCGGGCACCGTATAGTCTTTTAAATAAACAGCTTGTGGATTGGCATCGCGCATGGGGTGTCCCTGTTCGTTATTGTGTGGGTTCGCGTGTTATTTGGCGGCGGGCTTGAGTGGCAAAAATGGCGATTAAGAGCCAAGCCGTTAAAAAGCTGACACCGCCGATGGGCGTTATCATGCCTAGCCATTTTTGATTGAGTAGCGCCAATAAATACAAGCTGCCGGAAAACATCAGTATACCGGCAAACATCAGCCCGCCCGCCCAGTCCAGTAATTTGGAAGCCGGTGCGTGTTGGCATAATAGCGCAATGAGGATCAAACCCAGTGCGTGCCACATTTGATAAGTCACGCCAGTTTGATAAACCGCCAGCAGCTCAGGGGTCAGAATAGCCTTCAGACCATGGGCGCCAAATGCGCCCAAACCGATTCCGGTTAATGCGCTGAGTGCGCCAAGCAATAAAAAGGTTGGTTTCATTATTTTTCCATGAGCCTCTGCATCAGTTGTACCAGATTGCACGGGCGGGTACGGTGGTCTAACTGTTCTTTGATCAATAAGTCCCAAGCGGTGCGGCATGCGCCTGATGAGCCGGGCAGGCAAAAAAGATAGGCCCCGTTGGCAACGCCGGCCAGCGCCCTGGATTGTATCGTTGAGGTTTTAATGTCTTGATAGGACAGCATCCTGAAAGTTTCGCCAAAACCGTCCAGCACTTTATCCAATAATGGCAGAACGGCTTCGGGCGTCCCGTCCCGTCCGGTCACGCCAGTACCCCCAGTGCTGATGATGACGTCGATGGCATTGCTGGCAATCCAGTTGGAAACGATGGCCCTGATTTGATAAATGTTATCGGGCACTATTTTTTTTTCGGTGACGTGATGGCCTGCATCGGTCACGCGTTCAACCAGCGTCTTGCCGGATACATCATCAGCCTCGGTACGGCTGTCAGAAACGACCAGTATGGCAATCGTCAACGGGATAAAATGCTTTTCAGGGTTCATTGCTTTCCTTACAAAAGATGGCTTGCGTTTATCGCTCCCACGCTCTGGAGACTGTGAAAGCATTCAATATAAAGCAATAACCACGAAGGACACGAAGATCACGAAGTTTCAATATATTGATCTACTGTGTATTTTCTTCGTGTCCTTCGTGATCTTCGTGGTGAATAATGTGCTTCACGAATACTTTCACAATCTCTCAGGCGTGGGAACAATATATTGCGAATTTCTTCACTTTAAGACGAGAAAGAAGCCTTCCTGCCCCCGCTGGATATTAATCAGCAAGCCGCCGTTAGGGTTAACCACTCGCTTTAATTCGTCCAGATTACGGATACGGTAGCGGTTTGCCGACACAATGACATCGCCCGGGCGTAAGCCGATGCGCCAAACCTCAGCTGACGTGTCGATTTTTTCAATCAAAACCCCTTCCATTTGGTTTTTGGGCGTATCACTTAATAGTGTGCCGCGTAATTTCCGATGCAGTTTTTCGCCTGCAAGTTGCGCACGTTCGGGTTTGCCAATCGTGGCGGTCACCTTCTTTTTCTCATTGCCATGATAATACTCAATATCGACAGCATCGCCGATTTGCATGAGACCGATAATATTGCGTATGTCATGGCTGTCTTTTACCGGACGACCACTCACTGCAACAATAATATCGCCCGCTTCCAGGCCTGCTTTTGCTGCGGGGGAATTGCTTTCAATGCTGCTAATTACCGCACCGTGTTTATTTTCCAGATTAAAGGCGTTAACCAGCTCAGGCGTCAGATCTTGTGAGGTGATGCCGAGCAGGCCGCGCCGGACTTCGCCGTGTTTGACCAGAGATTCCTTGATTGACATCACCATATTGGACGGTATCGCAAAGCCTATGCCGACATTACCGCCGGTCGGCGCGAGGATGGCGGTGTTCATGCCGACAAACTCACCGCGCAAATTAACCAGTGCGCCACCCGAATTGCCCGGATTGATCGACGCGTCGGTCTGGATAAAATCTTCATAGCCTTCGATGCCCAGACCAGAGCGACCGAGTGCGCTGATAATGCCGGAGGTGACAGTTTGCCCCAGGCCAAAGGGATTACCTATGGCAACGACAAAATCGCCAACTTTGAGTTGACTGGAATCGGCAATGGGCAATTCGGTCAAGTGGTCAGCGGGGATGCGGATAATGGCGACATCCGCTTCCGGGTCAGTGCCGACCAGTTCAGCATTAAGTTGACGACCGTCGTTAAGTGTCACGGCAATTTTGTCAGCTTTGTCGATGACGTGATTATTGGTCAGCACCAGACCTTGTTTGCTGTCGATAATCACACCTGACCCCAAGCTGTTTTTTTGCTGCATACGTGGCTGGCTGGGCAAATTGTAAAAGTGACGGAAGAAAGGATCCTGCAATAAGGGGTTGTCGTTGACCTGAATGTTGGTCGATGTCGAAATGTTCACAACCGCCGGCATGCTGAGTTCAAGCATCGGCGCCAAAGAAGGCAATACCTGCCCGTTGGCGTAAGGCGGCAATTCTGCGCGGCATGTTGGGGTTAATGCCAGGTAAACGGGTAAGACAGCAGGTAACCAGAATAATAAAAGGTGTCGTTTGTTTATGAGGGTTGTCATCGAGATAAGTCCCAAGGTTATTAATCGAGCGTGATAGACAATATAAGTCTAAAAATGTTTAATACAAGAGCGGCTGGAAACAGTATCCGTCACCCACAGACGCTTGTGTGCAAAATATTTTTGTATTTCCTTTCGTGATATTCATAATATTCCCCATCATTGCCCTGTATTGGGCATCCTAACGCAAATGCATTGAGGTAACACAAATGACCACCGTAGCAGACCCCATCCTAGGCAGTTGGTACAAAGATGTAGAAAATAACCTGAAATTTAAAGTTGTCGCCATTGAGGAAAGCGATGACGCCATTGAAGTCCAATATCTTAATGGTGATATAGGCGAATACGACCATGACAGTTGGTATAGTTCAACGTTTGATTATATCGAAGACCCCGAAGACTGGAGCGCCCCTTTTGATGATATTGAAAGTGATGATTTGGGTTATTCGGATACCGATCAGCACAAGCCCAATCCCGAGGATATGGACATCGATGACTATCTGGATGAATAGGAATAACCGATGAAAATGAGCCCCCAGGAATTTTTGGACTGGCAATCCAAAAGGATCACCTTATTGGCGATGTCCGGCGCCGGCAAAACGACATTGGCCAATAAATTACCTAAAGCCAAATGGTTTCATTATTCAGGCGATTACCGGATAGGCACCAAATATTTAAAAGAACCGATACTTGACAATATCAAGCGCCAAGCCATCAGTGTGCCTTTTTTGCGCGAGTTATTACTGTCTGATTCCATTTATATCAGCAGTAAAATCACGGTGGATAATTTGGCGGCAGTCTCCAGCTTTCTTGGCAAGCTCGGCAATCCTGAATTGGGCGGGCTGTCATTGCCAGAATTCAAACGTCGGCAAAAGTTGCATCATCAAGCTGAAGTCGCGGCAATGCTTGATGTGCCCGATTTTATCCACAAAGCTGAAGATATTTACGGCTACAAACATTTTATCAATGATGCTGGCGGCAGTGTTTGTGAACTGGACAGTCCTGAAGCGCTGGCGACATTGGCGCAGCATACGCTGATTATTTACATCAAAATACCGCCGACACTGGAACAAACCATTATTGGGCGTGCTAAAACCGATCCCAAGCCGCTGTATTACCGCGAAGCGTTCCTTGATGAAAAACTCGCTGAATTCATGCGGCTGAAAAACTATAGCTCCACCGATGCCATGCCGCCGGATGAATTTGTCTCCTGGGTTTTCCCTGAGTTGTTCAAATCCAGATTGCCGCGTTATGAAGCGATAGCGCAGCAATACGGCTATATCATCGATGCCAATGATGCCTCGACCGTTAAATGCGAAGATGATTTCATCAGCCTGATTGCTGATGCGCTAAACCAACAGCAATGATGGGGCACGAGTACCGCTTATGCCCATAGTCGCACATACTGACCTGCCCACCTTCCAGCGCCTGCGCGAAGAAGGCGAAGAAATAGTCGACCCTGAACGCGCCAGCCATCAGGATATCCGGGAAATGCATATTGGCTTGCTGAACATGATGCCTGATGCCGCGCTGGAAGCGACTGAGCGGCAGTTCTTCAGATTGGTGGGGGCTTGTAACCAGATTGTACAGTTTCATGTCCACCCGTTTACCATTGACGGCTTACCAAGAAGCCCCAAGGCACAGGCGCATATCGACAAATATTACGAGCCGTTTGCAAAAATCAAACAGGATGGCCTGGATGCACTGATTATCAGTGGCGCCAATGTGACGCACGCGATCCTTCCCGAAGAAGAGTTTTGGCAACCGCTGACTGAAGTGTTTTCCTGGGCGAGGGAAAATGTCACCTCGGTGCTATGTTCTTGTCTTGCCACCCACGCCATCATCCAATACCGCTATGGCATCGCGCGTACCCGCTTGCCCCTGAAACGCTGGGGCGTGTTCGCCCATAAGGTGATAGACCGCAGCCATCCTTTGGTTGCAGAAATCAATACCCGCTTCGATGTCCCGCATTCGCGCTTTAATGAGATATTTCAGGGTGATATGGAAAAACACGGCCTGAAGATTTTGGCTGCCAGCAAAGAAGCCGGTGTCCATCTTGCCGTCAGTGAAGATGGCTTTCGCATTGTGTTCTTTCAGGGGCATCCTGAATATGATGATATTAGCCTGCTGAAAGAGTATAAGCGCGAGGTGATGCGCTTTTATCACGCCGAATTAACCGATTATCCGCCGTTCCCCGAGCATTATTTTAACAAGGCTGCCCGACGGATTTTTGCCGATTATGAACAACAGGTTAGGATAGCCAGGCAGACCGGTTTGCAGTTGGAAGAATTTCCTGAGCAATTGGTGCTTGATCATCTTGATAACACTTGGCGGGATACGGCAAAAGGCGTCTTCAATAATTGGCTGGGCAAGATTTATCAATTGACAGATCAGGATAGGCGCAAGCCTTTTATGGATGGCATAGACCCTGATAATCCATTAGGGTTATTGCTTTAAAAAAGACGGGCGGCATTAAACACGCAAACGTAGAGACGTTGCAATGCAACGTCTCTACAAGACCAACAGGCGAAGATTGAAAACGCTGAAGTCAGGAAGGATTGGCAGGAATACGATAACCACGCCCACGCAAGGTTTCTATCGGTTTGCGGATGCCGTCGGGATCAAGTTTTTTTCTGAGGCGACCAATAAAAACTTCAATGACATTGCTGTCCCGGTCAAAATCTTCATCGTAGATATGCGCGGTCAATACCGATTTTGAAACCAGCTCGCCTTTGCGGAACATCAAGTATTCCAGCACCTTATATTCATAAGCGGTCAGTTCAAGTTTTTCGCCTGAAACCGAGACTTCCTGCGCAACGGTGTCCAGCTCAATATTGCCGTGCGTCAGGATGGGATGGGATTGGCCTGCCGAGCGGCGGATCAGCGCGTTGATGCGGGCCAGCAGTTCTTCATAATGAAAGGGTTTAATCAGATAATCATCGGCGCCGGCTTCCAACCCTTCCACTTTTTCCTGCCATCGGTTTCTGGCGGTTAAAACCAGCACAGGCACCGCCACCTTATTTTTACGCAAGCGTTTAATCAGTTCAATGCCGGAAAAATCCGGCAGGCCGATGTCGATAATCGCGGCATCCAGCGGGTATTCCTTGCCCATGTAGTAACCTTCATTGCCAGTATGTGCGGTATCGACAGCAAAACCTTTTTCGGCAAAATAGTGCCGGATTTGCTCGCAAAGGGTAATTTCATCTTCAACAACAAGAATACGCATAGTGTTTTGCTTGAGTTTTGATAGTGCGGCTGGAAGGTCAGCGTAACGAAGGTGTTTGTATGAGGCTACCGATAGCTTGCCCGAAAGAAGCGCCCAATTTGCCTGCTATTTTGTCAATCAGCTGCTCTTGCTGGGTAAAATCAACTTGTTTTTCTGCACCGATAAGTTCTTTAGCGACAAAATCATCATTACCAAAATTATCGGCAATGCCCAGTTTAACGCCAGCTTCACCCGTCCACACCAAACCAGAAAACATATCGGGCGTTTCTTTTAGGCGGCTGCCGCGTCCCGCTTTCACCGCACTGATAAATTGCTGGTGGACCTGATCCAGCAGCGTTTGCATATAACGCCTTTCATCTTCTTTTGGTGGCGAGAAAGGGTCCAGCATGGCTTTATGTGCGCCGGCAGTTAGCAATCTACGCTCCACGCCCAACTTCTGCATGATGTCAACAAATCCAAAACCATCCATCAGTACGCCTATTGAACCGATAAGGCTGGATGGGTTGACAAAAATCTTGTCGCTTGCTGAGGCAATAAAATAGCAGCCGGATGCGCAAATATCGCTGACCACGGCGTATATCGGCAACTTAGGATGCTCTTTTTTAATTTTTTTAATTTCTTCATAAATATAGGAAGATTGCACTGGGCTGCCGCCAGGGGAGTTTGCATGCAGAATAATGCCTTTGGTGTTATCGTCTTTAACGGCATTTCTAAGGCTTTCGATAATGTCGGCCGCATTGGTGTCCTTATCTTCGGCAATTACCCCGACGATATCAATGACGGCGGTATGAAAGCTGCTGGCGGAGTTAATGCCGGTTTTGATCTTGGGATAAACCGCAAGGCCAAGCAATGCCACTAAGTACGAAAACATTAAGCATTTAAAAAAAATACCCCAGCGCCGAGCCTTTGTTTGCTCGGAAATCGCGGCAAAGGCAAGTTTTTCTATAACCTCACGTTCCCAGCCTGTATTGCTTGAATCATTTGGGTTTATCGAGCTGTCTTTTTGGTGTTCCATGAGTTTAGCCTAGTATAAGTTCCAGCAATTCCGTGGGCTGTTTAAGGCACAGCAACGGATTATAGTGTTGTAAAATGGTTTCTGAATGCGCACCGCACGATACGGCTACGGATGATATATGTGCGTTCATCGCCATTTGCAAGTCATGGCTGGTGTCGCCGACCATTAGTGTGCGTTCTTTTGGCGTATTGGCCTGTTGCATAATTTCGTTGAGCATTCTGGGGTTCGGCTTGGAGGCCGTTTCATCAGCGGATCGTGTTGCACAAAACAGCTCGAGCGTTCCCGTGCCGGCCAGTGCCTCATCTAAACCGGCCCGTGTTTTTCCGGTGGCAACGGCTAGCAGGTAGCCTGATGATTTTAGTTGCTCCAACATGTCGTAAACGCCGGCAAACAAATCATCAGCGCTGATCTGCTTGGCAAAATATTCCTGACTATAATAACTGACCAATTGCTCCAGCTTACTGGCGTCAGCGGTTGGAAACAGGGCCTGCATGGCTTTATTGATGCTGAGACCGATAACCTCTTTGGCGGCCTGGCGCTCAGGAATAGCACAACCGCAACGTTCCCCAGCCTTTTGTAAGCAATGGGTAATCCAGTCTATCGAGTCGATTAACGTGCCGTCCCAATCGAATATGATCAAATCAAATCTGTTTTTCATATTTTTGGTAGAGACGCAAAATCTTGCGCCTCTACTTGTTTAAGTAATTGATCCAGTTGCGCGGGTAACGGCGCCGAAATGGTCAACAGCGCACCGGTTACAGGATGTTGAAAGGCTAATGTAGCGGCATGTAAAAACATGCGCTTATAGCCTTTAGCTTTGAATTGTTTGTTGATGTCATCCCTTCCATAGCGGTCATCGCCGACAATCGGATGGCCCAGGCTTGCGGCATGGACGCGTATTTGATGGGTACGTCCGGTTTTTGGCGAGGCTTCAACCAGGGTCGCGTCATGAAATAGCTTCAGGCGCCGGAACAGGGTTTCGGCGGCTTTGCCTGACGGGCTGATGACTACCATACGCTCACCGCCTTGGCTGGTGTTTTTTTGTAGCGGCGCGTTGACGGCCAGCTTTTTTCTCGCCCATTGCCCTGCTAACAACGCAAGATAGGTTTTATTGATCTGGTCATCGCGGAACAGCGTATGCAACTGCCGCAAGGCGCTACGCTTTTTTGCGATCAATAGGCAGCCAGAGGTGTCCTTATCGAGCCTATGCACCAGCTCAAGGAAGTGCGCTTCTGGTCTAACCAGCCGCAACCCTTCAATAATTCCGGAATTAATTCCGCTACCGCCATGGACGGCAAAGCC
>JAUYEP010000292.1 GCA_030689765.1 Methylovulum sp. | reverse complement strand
GCGCACGACTATCGGCTGGATAATACCTTGCGCCTTGATTGAATCGGCCAGTTCCTGTAATTTTTCCGGATTAATATCCTTGCGCGGTTGATACTTGCCCCGTTGCATGTATTCGATGGGCAAGGTATGCAGCGGGTGCTTTTCTCCCGCCTGTGCGCCTGCTGTATCGCTGCCGCCTCCCTTGGCGGAAACATCACCCAATAAAGCATCCAGCCCTCGACCTAATCCACGTTTTTGTACAGCCATTACGTTTACTTTTCTCTGTTGGTCATTCAAGGAATGTCATTTTATAACCTGCTGCGAAAGCCACTGCTCGCGGTGATTTATTGCAGTTCAGCGCGGATTATCGATTCAAATTCATTGATTAGATGCTTTAGCGATTCTGCTTCCTGTAATAGATTCAGTTTTTCTTTTTGCAGATTTTCAAACAATAACTTCGCCTGCTTGTCATGTCTGTCGTCAACAGTTAAAGGCGCGTGTTGCGCATCTTCCTGAATTGACGGATCCGCCAGCAGAACTTCAAGCCCCCTTCCCAGCCCCCGCTTTCTTAAAGTCATGCCTTTACTTTTTCTTTTCTGATCATTTCACCCGCCAATGCAATATAAGCCACCGCCCCGCGTGAAGATTTATCATAACTCAATACCGGTAAACCATGGCTGGGCGCTTCTGCCAGACGTATATTTCTGGGTACACAAGTCCTGAAAACTTTATCGCCAAAATAACGGATCAACTGTTCTGAAACATCTTTGGTCAAGCGGTTCCTGTCGTCAAACATCGTCCGCAATATGCCTTCCAGGTGCAATTGTGGATTAACAGTGTCCTGGATGTTTTTTAGTGTGGACATCAATGCCGACAAGCCTTCCAGTGCATAATACTCACATTGCATCGGGATCAACAGGCTGTTTGCCGCCACCATCGCATTTAATGTCAGCATATTCAATGACGGTGGGCAATCGATCAGGATGTAATCATACTGTGCCTTGATCTCCACCAGCGCGTCGGCGAGGCGTGACTCTTTACGGTCTGCGGTCATTAATTGCACTTCGGCGGCAGTCAAGTCGGCATTGCCGGGAATGACCGAAAAATTAAACTCCGGCAAATGGATGACGGTTTCTGAGGCGGGCACATCTTCCATTAACAAGTCGTAACTGGAATATTTGATGTCTTCTTTATCCACGCCACAGCCCATCGCAGCATTGCCCTGCGGATCAAGATCCACCAATAATATGCGCCGCTTGGCTGCCGCTAATGACGCTGCCAAATTGACGCTGGTTGTTGTTTTTCCTACGCCACCTTTTTGATTGGTGACAGCAATTATTTTTCCCACGACATAACCTCTGTTGGTGTCAAAGACGCTATCCGCACCAGGCATCTTTCCGCAGCAATGCCTGGGACGCTGACGGATATAACTGATTTTTTTGCCAGTGCTTGTGTTGATAGCTGTTCGGATAACTGTGCTAATTCCGCCTCTAAATGCTGCCCTTTCATCGCCAGTAAAACGCCATCTGGAGCCAGCAAATGCGCCGTTAATCTGACAATTTCGGACAAACTGGCAAAGGCTCGGGTAATCACGGTATTAAAGGGGCTTTCTGGATGATAGTTCTCCACGCGGTGATGGCATACGGTGACGTTGTTAAGTTTTAATTCCAATACCGCTTGCTGGACAAAGCGGGTTTTTTTGGCATTGCTGTCCAGCAACGTAAATGCGGTATCAGGCAGGCAAACCGCCAAGGGGATGCCGGGCAAACCGGCCCCCGTCCCTATATCAATGACGCGTTGACCGGCAATAAAAGGAACTATCGCCAGGCTGTCCAATAAATGCAGATATATCATGTCTTCAGGGTTACGGATTGCCGTTAAGTTATAGGCTTTATTCCATTTATCCATTAACCGGATAAAATCAATGAGCTGACTTATTTGATATTCAGTCAGGTGAAGATTTAAGGCTGTCAGACCTGAATCCAGCAGCTGACGACAAACTTCAACTTCTGCGTTTGACCTTGTTTTGGCAGCATCCATCAGGCACTTTTCTTTTTTAAATAAACCAATAATAACGAAATGGCGGCAGGCGTAATGCCCGGCATACGTGACGCTTGGCCCAGCGTTTCAGGGCGTTGTGATTTCAATTTTTCACTCACTTCATTGGATAAGCCGGGAATGCCTTGGTAATCCATCGCAGCCGGTAGTTTTAAATGATCGTAGCGCAAGGATTTATCGATTTCAGATTGCTGCCTGACGATGTAGCCGGCATATTTTGCCTGGATTTCAACCTGTTCAGCAACTTGTCCGGTAATGCTGTCTCCATCTTCGAGAAACGCTAATAATCGCTGCACATCCACTTCCGGCCTGCGCAACAGCTCCATCAAGCTGGCTTCTTTCAGCAAAGGTTTGCCCCAGATGTCTTCAACCTGGGCGGCTTGTGCGCTGTCGGCCCTGACCCATTGTTTTTTTAGGTTATCCTGCAAATCGGTAATCGCTGTCCGTTTGGTTTCAAAAGCCTGCCAGCGTACATCATCAACCAAACCTAACTCACGCCCTTTTTCCGTCAGGCGCAAATCGGCATTATCCTCTCTCAACAATAAGCGATATTCCGCACGACTGGTGAACATACGATACGGCTCTTGTGTGCCGCGCGTAATCAAATCGTCGATCATGACACCGATATAGGCTTCATCACGTCCCGGGCACCAGCTTTCCAACCCTTGCACCAGACGCGCCGCATTCAACCCGGCAATCAAGCCCTGCGCAGCCGCTTCTTCATAACCGGTCGTGCCGTTGACTTGTCCGGCAAAAAACAAACCGCCGATATGCTTCGTTTCCAGCGACATTTTCAAATCGCGGGGATCGAAAAAGTCATATTCAATCGCATAACCGGGACGTACAATTTCGGCCTGTTCAAAACCCAACATCGAACGCACAAAATCATATTGGACGTCGAACGGCAAACTGGTGGAAATGCCGTTAGGATATATTTCATGGGTATCCAGGCCTTCCGGTTCAACAAAAATCTGGTGCGTGTCCCTATCGGCAAAGCGCACGATTTTATCTTCAATAGACGGGCAATAACGTGGCCCTATGCCTTCGATAATGCCTGAGTACAACGGCGACCTATCTAAACCTGCACGGATAATATCGTGGGTTTTACTGTTGGTGCGGGTAATATGGCAAGGAATTTGCCGTGGATGTTGCTCGCGTTTGCCGATAAAAGAAAATACCGGCACGGGATTGTCGCCATGCTGTTCTTCGAGCTTGCTGAAATCAATCGTGCGGCCGTCAATACGTGGCGGTGTTCCGGTTTTTAAACGGTCGATGCGAAACGGCAATTCGCGCAACCGTTCCGCCAGGGCAATCGATGCAGGGTCTCCCGCACGGCCGCCGCTGTAATTTTCCAGGCCGATATGGATTTTACCGCCTAAAAAAGTGCCCGTCGTCAACACCACGGCCCTTGCAGAAAAATCCAGACCCATCTGTGTCTTAACGCCAACGACTTTGTCGCCTTCAACGATTAAATCGGATACGGTTTGCTGGAATAACGCCAGATTAGGCTGATTTTCCAGCGTTGTCCTGATAGCCTGCTTGTAGAGTTTGCGATCCGCCTGGGCGCGAGTCGCCCTGACGGCAGGGCCTTTGCTCGCATTCAGCGTGCGGAACTGGATGCCGCCAAGATCAATAGCCTTAGCCATAATTCCGCCCAGGGCGTCAATTTCTTTAACGAGATGCCCTTTGCCTATGCCGCCTATCGCAGGATTGCAACTCATCTGTCCCAGGGTATCGATATTTTGCGTCAGCAATAGGGTTCCCGCCCCGCATCGGGCAGCCGCCAAAGCGGCTTCAGTACCGGCATGACCGCCACCGACGACAATCACATCAAAATCTTTTTTGAATTTCACGACGTTTAACTTACTCTAATCCGGTATATGTTACTAATGGTTGATATTATAAGAGGTAAACGATGAAAAAACGTAAAAATCAACACCATCTTGATTTTAAAAAGGAGTGTCCCGCATTACAAAACCCTGTTGCGAAATTCGCGCATCAGTCTAATAAAGCCCATAGCTTTTGCGATAAAAGCAAATACCGTCGCAACGCAAAACATCGGAAGCAGGAGGCTTCTCCAATGATCCTCATTAGAACCATTGGAGAAGCTTTTTGCTTTGATAGGTATCTTGGGAATGTGTAGATGCCGTTTTGCACCCGCTTCAAGCAAAAAAGCATAATGGAAGATTATCTTTTGCGGATACCTTAATACGAGGACTTGAATAATGGCGCTTTCCGAGCAACAAGCACAGCAAGAAATTTCTGAAATTTGGCATGACCCAAAATATAAAGCCACAAAAAAAAACATCGAAAGGGCTATTTTGGCTAAAGATGACAGTAAGCTAACGCAATTGATTGATACACTGTTAAACATGTTGCTAGGCGCACCAAAAGAATTTGCCCATCTCATTAAATTACTTTTAGCGTGGGCTCAATCTACGACGAAGAAATCGTAATCGTTTAGCCGTGTAGACCGGAAGCTTCATCGAAATGCCTTGCTGGTCTGAAACCTCCCCCTTCAGCATAAGTATCTACACAACTTTAATTGATTTTAAAACAATGTGTTATATGACATTCCTTGCAGATAATTGCTATATTTTTAGGTTGTTCTATCACGAAATCTGGCTTGAAACA
>JAUYEP010000288.1 GCA_030689765.1 Methylovulum sp. | reverse complement strand
CTACGCTCAGGAGAGCCTTGTCGAAGGGTGGACGGTTAAGCCGTTCATGGTTCGACAAGGCCTTTAGTCCTGAGCGCAGCCGAAGGGTCACCACGAACGGCTTAACCTATCTGGCCTTAAGTCCATAGTTATTTATATATTATTGAATTATAAAACATAATTTATTAACTGTGGGCAGTGACGCTGGAGCGTGGGAACGATGTCGTGGGTGGTTATTTTTTGCGAGTTACAGCGGTTTCATTCGTCGTTAATAATTTAAGTCGGGTACGGACAAGGCTTAACCTGTCCCAACTTGAGTGGCTAGCCTTAATGAAGAATGAAAACGCTGTACCTTACAGCATCAAAACAGCAAATGGGGATTTCTAACATGGCAAAAAAGCCATCTGCCGGAAGGCAATAATTTGTCGGTCAAAATCAGGGCAACAAGGCCGTCAAAACCGTTCAGGCGGAACCGACAGGTAGCGTAGCAGTTAATGTTTTCTTTGTTGATCATGAACATAAAAACACATTGACGAATCAGGATGATAGGTTTAGTGTTCGAAAAAAAGCGCTTTATTGTCTGGTTATAATTGGGATCACCACATCATGGCATTAACTAGGGCTGTTTCGTAACTCTTTCAGGTTATTCCATGACAAGGAAAAAAAGTGCTAACAACACAAGCAGCACCTCAATCGACCAATATCAGGTTCCCCATTGTCGGCATCGGCGCTTCGGCTGGGGGACTGGCGGCCTTCGGGGCATTCTTCTCCGGAATGCCCCGCAACACCAATCCAGACATGGCTTTTGTGCTGGTGCAACATTTGGCGCCTGACCACAAGAGCCTCCTCACTGAAATTATCCAACGCTACACCCCTATGCCGGTTTTCGAAGTTGAGGACGGCATGATAGTGCAGCCCAACTGCATCTATATTATTCCACCCAACCGCAATATGGCGTTTCAGGGCGGCACATTACAATTGCTGGACATCTCCAGGACGGATAAACAGCGCCTGCCCATTGACTTCTTCTTTCGTTCACTGGCGCAGGATCAGCATGAACGGGCCATCGGCATCATACTCTCCGGCGCAGGCAGCGACGGCACCCAGGGTGTGCGGCTCATCAAGGGCGAATGCGGCATGGTCATGGCGCAGTCCCCGGAATCCATCGAATTCGACAGCATGCCCAGCAGCGCCATCGCCACAGGATTAGTGGACTATGTGCTTCCGGCAGCCGAGATGCCCACCAAGCTCATCGACTACATCACCCATGCCTTTGGCAAACTCACCCGGTTAGACGCCAGTCTTACGCTCCAGAACTCAGGATGCGATGAAGAAGGTATTCATTCTGTTGCGTAACCAGACGGGCCACGATTTTTCCCAGTATAAGCCCAACACCATCAACCGCCGCGTTGAGCGGCGTATGGCCGTCCACCAGATTGAGGCAATGGGGGATTACATCAAGTATTTGCAGCAGGCACCGGCCGAGGTGGAGGCGCTGTTTCTCGATATGTTGATTGGTGTGACCAATTTCTTCCGTGATCCAGTGGCGTTTCAGGCGCTCGCGGAACAGATCAAGGCCAAGCTTTTTGTCAACAAGCCCATAGGTACTGTGATCCGCGTGTGGGTACCGGGATGTTCCACCGGCGAGGAGGCCTATTCCATCGCCATTCTCCTGTTGGAAGCCATGGAGGCGTTGAAACTAACTTACACGGTGCAAATATTCGCCACTGACATTAACAGCCGGGCGATAGTTGTGGCCCGAACAGGCCTTTATCCTGCCAGCATCGCCGACGACATCCCGCCAGAGCGGCTGGCACGCTTTTTTACCGCCGGGCCGGACGGCAGTGGCTACCGCATCCACAAAGGGATCCGCGATATGATGGTCTTTTCCGAGCATGACTTGATCAAAGACCCCCCATTTTCAAAACTTGACCTCATTAGTTGCCGCAACCTCATGATCTATTTGGATGCAGCGTTGCAAAAGAAAGTCATTCCCCTATTCCACTACTCACTCAATCAAGGGGGGCTGCTGTTCCTGGGGACTTCCGAAGGCGTGGGCGAGTGTGACGACCTTTTTTCTGCACTGGATCGCAAGTCGAAGCTATATCAGCGCAAAGAAAACAGTTACGGCAACCCTCACGGAACCCGAGGGCTGTTTATTCCGCCCATGACGGCGGTAAATGCAGCGGTCTCACAAGGCATTACTCAAAAATCATTTCCGGTGAAACCTTCTTTGCGTGAACTGACCGAACAGATGCTCTTGCAGCATATTGCCCCTTCTGCCGCACTGGTCAATAGCAAAGGCGACATCTTCTACCTGCACGGGCGCACCGGGATGTACCTGGAGCCTACTGCCGGTGAGGTAGGTATCAACAATATCATGAAGATGGCCAGGGCAGGGCTACGGTCCCGCTTGACGACCGCCCTGCACAAAGCCGTGACCACTGGAGAGGTTGTGCATGACCTGGCACTGCGCGTTAAAACCAACAGCCATTTTACCTTGGTCAACCTGAGTATCTGTCCGGTGACCTCAAAATGGGTAGGTACACTTGAGCAGCCCCTCTACTTGGTCATCCTGGAGGAAGCGCCTGTTATCAACCCTGAACAGATGCAGCAGGCGCTTGCCATACACAATACACATAAGCACTTATCGGACGACAATGTGCTGCTCATTGCAGAGCTTAAACAGGAGCTGCAAGCTAAGGAGGACTACCTGCTGTCTACCCTTGAGGAGCTGGAGTCGTCCAACGAAGAGCTTAAATCCGCCAACGAGGAGATGCAGTCAGTCAACGAAGAATTACAATCCGCCAACGAGGAACTTGAGACCTCCAAGGAAGAGTTGCAATCGGTCAACGAAGAGCTGGCCACGGTCAACGCTGAGTTGCAAACCAAGGTGGATGTCGCGTCGCAGCTCCACAGCGACATGAACAACCTGCTGGATAGCTCCGGCATCGCAACCATCTTTGTGGACAATAACCTGCGCATCTTGCGTTTCAACCCCCTCGTTACCCAGATCATCAACCTGATCCCGCACGACACCAACCGGCCCGTAAACCACATCGTTTCCAACCTGGTAAACTACGGCCGCCTGGGGGAGGATATAAAGTCCGTCCTGAAAACGCTGATTCCCATAGAGAACCGTGTGCAGGCCACGGACGGCAAATGGTACATCATGCGCATCCTGCCCTACCGCACACTGAACAACACGATTGAGGGCGCAGTGGTCACCTTTGTGGACATCACTGGGACAAAGCGGATCGAAGCGGCCCTGGATAAAGCCAATAGCCTGCTTCGTTTAGCCGTGGTGGTGCGCGATGCACACGACGCCATTACTGTGCAGGACTTGAATGGCCGCATTATCGCCTGGAACCCTGGCGCAGTAAGGATGTACGGCTGGAGTGAAGGCGAGGCGCTGCTGATGGACGCCAGTGAACGAATCCCCGATGCCCTGCGCAAGAAGGAGTTGGACAAGGTGCTTAACCTTAGCCGGGGCAAAATCATCAAGCCCTACCGTACCCAACGGGTCGCCAAGCAGGGTACTGTCATGGAGGTTTGGATCACGGTCTCCGCTTTAATCAATGAGACCGGACAGATATATGCGGTTGCGACAACGGAACGGGTAAGCGGGCCACAGGCTAATCAACCATTAGGTGGCCTCAATGACTAACCGGGATGATATGCCCTTCGCCCTGAGCTTGTCGAAAGGTGGACGGTTAATCCGCTCATGGTTCGACAAGCTCACCACGAACGGATTAACCTGCAAAAACCGAAAACTTGGCCGCTTAAAGTATAAGTATCCCACGGCGGCCAGCCCTTCGGCGGATACCACCGTCTTACTGCAAGCAAGCCCGAAAACTGGATTACGCCAACAGGCCGAAGCGGTTCTCCAGGAAAAAACGGCGCATTCATATGAACAACTCAAGGCTCTCTCGCCCGAAGCACTGGGAGAAATCTTTCACGAGCTGCATGTGCATCAGATCGAGTTGGAGCTACAGAACGAGGAACTGCGTCAGGCACAGCTGGAACTGGGTACTGCAAAGGCCCATTATTTTGATCTCTATGATTTGGCGCCGGTAGGCTATCTCACCGTCGCTGAAAAGGGTTTGATTACGCAAGCCAATCTCGCCGCAGCCAACCTGTTGGGTCTGCCTCGGCGTACATTGATTAACAAGCCCTTCCCTCTCTTCATCCTCAATGCTGACCTAGCCCTTTACTACCCATTCTACAAACAGCTTTTTGAGTCCAATGAACAGCAGGCGCTCGATCTGCGGATGCTGAATAATGACGGCACCCAATTTTGGGCGCACTTGGAGGCTACCACCACGCAGGATGAAAGCGGTGAACCGGCCTTCCGTATTACGATTAGTAATATCACCGAGCTTATCAAAATTGAAATGGCGCTACGTGACAGTGACCAATCCAAACACGCCATCCTAAACTCCATATCCTCGCAGATCGCCGTATTGGACTGCAACGGCGTCATCGTAGCGGTCAACAAAGCCTGGAGGGACTTTGCCTTGGAAAACGGCATAGTGTCCAGTATGCCGGCACAGCATAATTACGTGGATAGCAATTATCTGGAAATTTGTCTGGCTGCCACGCCTAATGAAGGCCAGGAAGCCTACCAGGGAATAAAGAGGGTACTCGAAGGCGCCCTGCCGCACTTCTTCCTTGAATACGCCTGCCATTCGCCAAACCAGCAACGTTGGTTCGTTATGTCCGCGACACCGCTTGACATGGACAAAGGTGGCGCGGTTATTGTCCATACCAACATTACCGAGAGTAAGATGGCTGAAACCAGCCTCCGTATCGCCGCTATCGCCTTCGAATCACAGGAAGGGATGATAGTCACCGATGCTGATGGAGTGATCCTCCGGGTGAACAACGCCTTCACCACTATCACGGGTTACACTGCTGAAGAAGCTATAGGCAAGAATCCAAAAATACTCAAATCAGGGCGTCAGGATGCGGACTTTTATGCGGCGATGTGGGCGGATATCCATAATAAGGGCGCATGGTCAGGCGAAATCTGGAACCGGCGCAAAAATGGTGATTGCTATCCTGAACGCCTCACTATCACCGCAGTGACTGATGGGAAAGGCATTGTTACGAATTATGTTGGCACACTCACCGACATTACCATGAGCCAGGCGGCAGCGGATGAAATAAAATATTTAGCCTTCTACGACCCCCTCACAGGCTTGCCTAACCGGCGGTTGCTGCGTGACCGGCTAAAACCAGCCTTGGCTGCAAGCCATCGTAGTGGCCGAAAAGGGGCTTTACTGTTTATTGATATGGATGATTTCAAGATGCTAAATGACTCCCTCGGCCATGACATAGGCGACTTGCTGCTACAACAGATTGCCCAACGTATTGTGCCCTGTGTACGTGAAAACGACACCGTAGCCCGTCTGGGTGGTGATGAATTCGTAGTGATGCTGGAAGACTTGAGTGAACAAACCCTGGAAGCGGCTGCCCAGACCACAGTTATTGGCAATAAAATTCTGGCCGCGCTTAACCAGCCCTACCAACTGGCCACACACTACCACCATTGTACCTCTAGCATTGGCGCGGTCTTGTTCATCGATCATGACCAATCCGTAGACGAACTACTGAAACAAGCGGATATTGCCATGTATCAAGCCAAGGCAGCAGGCCGCAATACCCTGCGATTTTTCGATCCGCAAATGCAGGTCACTGTCGATACCCGCGTGGCGCTGGAAGCAAACTTACACTTGGCGCTGACAAAAAACCAATTCACCCTTTATTACCAGCCGCAGGTTAATCATAGCCGCCAGATTATCGGGGCGGAAGTATTGATCCGCTGGCAACATCCACAGAACGGATTGATACCCCCAGCGGATTTTATCCCACTGGCTGAGGAAACCGGCCTGATATTGCCCATTGGGCAATGGGTTCTGGAGACAGCCTGCGCCCAGCTCAAAATTTGGGCAGGCAGTGTGCATACCCAGCATTTGCAACTGGCCGTTAACGTCAGTGCGCGTCAGTTTTATCAGGCCGAATTTGTAGCGCAAGTGAGCCAGGCTATAAGCCGTAACGCCATCAACCCAGCCAGGCTTAAACTGGAATTGACCGAAAGCCTGGTGCTCAATGACATTGACGGCACCATCCACAAGATGCAT
>JAUYEP010000268.1 GCA_030689765.1 Methylovulum sp. | reverse complement strand
GAACATCTGATCAAGATTAGTGATCGTTTTACGATTGCCGCGTCGTTTGGTAATGTCCACGGTGTTTATTCACCAGGCAATGTTAAATTGACGCCAAGTATTCTGGATAATTCGCAAAAATTTGTATCTGAAAAATTTGGTGTGCCGGCAAATACTTTAAATTTTGTGTTCCATGGTGGCTCAGGTTCTTCTGCTGAAGAAATAAAAGAGTCAATCAGTTATGGTGTTATCAAAATGAATATTGATACGGATACCCAATGGGCGACTTGGGCGGGCATCATGGAGTATTACAAGCAAAACGAAGGATATTTGCAAGGCCAGATCGGTAATCCAGATGGAGCGGATAAACCAAATAAAAAATATTATGACCCAAGAGTTTGGCAACGTGCTGGCGAAGTAGGTATGGTGAAAAGATTAGAACAAGCTTTTGAAGAATTAAATGCCGTCAATTCTTTATAATAAATATAAGCTAATTTGACCCATAAGCCGATGGTAACATCGGCTTATTTGTTTTCAGCGAAATATCGGGGCTAGATGAGTTAGTCTATGAATCGCTTATTTAGCTGACCATACTCATCAATTCTACGGTCACGCAAATAAGGCCATATTTGTCTTACACGTTCATTTCTAGCACGATCCAGTTTGCAAGTTAGTAATTTTGTGTCCGACTCATTGGCGCGTATGATGAATTCACCCTGAGGCCCTGCTATAAAACTATTACCCCAAAACTGTATGCCGGATTCTGAGTCTGGTGCTTGTTCAAAACCAATGCGGTTGCAAGAAATAACGGGAACTGCGTTTGCAACGGCATGGGAGCGTTGTATTGTCAACCAAGCATCTAATTGGCGCTGCTGCTCCTCGTCAAAATCATTGGCATCCCAACCAATAGCGGTCGGATAGATTAAAATTTCGGCTCCAGCCAAGACCATTAATCGTGCCGCTTCAGGAAACCACTGATCCCAGCAGATTAATACCCCTAATTTTCCGATGGATGTGGTTATTGGATTGAAACCTAAATCGCCTGGTGTGAAATAATATTTTTCATAAAAGCCCGGGTCATCAGGGATGTGCATTTTTCGATATTTACCAGCAATACTGCCATCTTTATCAAAAACAACGGCGGTATTGTGATAAAGGCCGGGCGTTCTTTTTTCGAATAGGGTTGAAACGATAACGATGCGTAGTTTTTTTGCAAGATCCGCAAGGATTTCTGTAGTCTGACCTGGAATAGTTTGAGCCAGATCAAAATGATGATAATCTTCGTTTTGGCAAAAATAGGGATCGAGATGCAATTCAGGTAATACAACCAAGTCAGCATGTTCCGCCGCCGCCGCATGGATTTTTTCAATGGAAAGTTCGAGATTAGTTTGTCTGCCTTCGTTACAAGGCTGTTGTATGGCGCTAACAATTAATGTTGATTTCATGGTAGATGACAATGGTGAGTTAATTTTTATTATTATAATTCATAATGATTTAACCTGAAAAAACGTTGAAAGATCTGAAATAAAGATATTACATAATAGGATGCCTGTTTGTAACATTTATTGGGCAGAAAAAATCTTCTGGGCAAAAGTTTAGAGAGCTAAAAAAGCCGCTTTGAGAGTTATGCACGGTATAATTTTACTGTCCTGTAGATTCACTGTTCATTTTTAGTATGTAGGTTTTGTCATTACAGTTTGTACATTTTATTGAAACTGGACTGGCTTCTTTTTAGGATAACGGGATTGGGGAAGATGGGTCACTTTAATAGCACTCTTAATAATAAGTAAGTTTTAGGAAGAAAAAATGAAAGTAACTGTATTTGGTTCTGGTTATGTGGGCTTAGTGACTGGAGTTTGTTTGGCTGAGGTCGGGAATGATGTCGTTTGTATCGATGTTGATCACGACAAAATAGATAATTTGAAAAAAGGCATCATCCCTATTTATGAGCCAGGGCTTGAAACACTGGTAAAAGAAAATCAGCAGGCAGGCCGGATAAAATTTACTACAAACATACAAGATGCGGTTAGTCATGGTATTTTTCAATTTATAGCGGTAGGTACGCCACCCGATGAAGACGGTGCGGCAGATTTACAATATGTTTTAGCAGTAGCAAAGTCTATTGCAGAGAATATGGATGCTTACCGTATTGTCGTTGATAAATCAACTGTTCCTGTTGGTACCGCTGATAAAGTAAGGGATGTCATTCTGCAGGCGCAGGTAAAGCGTGGTGTGGAAATTGATTTTGATGTGGTTTCAAATCCTGAGTTTTTAAAGGAAGGCGCTGCGATCAATGATTTCATGAAGCCAGATCGTATTATTGTAGGAACGGATAATCCAAGGACAGCAGAATTATTGAAAGCGCTTTATGCACCTTTTAACCGCAGCCATGAACGCATTATTACGATGGATGTCCGTTCGGCCGAATTAACTAAATATGCGGCTAATGCGATGCTGGCAACTAAAATCAGTTTTATGAATGAGTTAGCCAATTTGGCTGAACTGCTGGGTGCAGATATAGAGCATGTCAGAAATGGCATAGGATCTGATTCACGTATTGGCTATTCATTTATTTATCCAGGATGCGGATATGGTGGTTCGTGTTTTCCTAAAGATGTAAAAGCGCTGGAACGTACCGCAAAGCAAATGGGTTATAAGGCAGAATTATTGAATGCAGTCGAAAATGTCAATGACCGACAAAAGCAAGTGTTATTTAATAAAGTTGTCCGGCACTATAACGGCGAGTTGCAGGGAAAAACATTGGCCCTTTGGGGTTGGGCATTTAAACCTAAAACCGACGATATGCGGGAGGCGCCTAGTCGGGAGATACTAGAGGCATTAATTAATGCCGGGGCCACCGTTCAAGCATTTGATCCTGAAGCAATGGCTGAAGCCAAACGGATTTATGGTGATAAACCAGGCTTAATCCTGGTTGAAACGGCTGAAGATGCACTGGATGGTGCCGATGCATTATTAGTAGTCACAGAGTGGAAAAACTTCTGGAGCCCTGATTTTGAATTCATCAAAAATACATTAAAAGATGCCGTGATTTTTGATGGTAGAAATCTATATCAGCCCGATTTGCTTAAAAAAATTGGCATTGTTTATTATGGTATTGGGAGAGGTTAATCAGCGATTTTGAATTCAAAATGTGTGATATTCCTAGTTTTACCCAAAGTGTCTATGCCTACAATCTTGTTACAGGAAACACCGATGAAAAATTTATACCTTTCAGCAGCCACTTATTTATTGTTATTGCCTTTAAGTATGACAAGTTTAGCGGAACAGCCGCAAATAGCCTCAAAGCCAATGCAAGGTATGGGCAATATGACTGAAGAACAGAAAGATCAGCATGCCCGTGCTATTCAGGAACACCAGTTACAAATGCACGAGCTATCCAATAAGATTTTGGCAGAACAAGACCCCGTTAAAAAAGAGCAATTGAAAAATCAACAGTTGGTTCTTATGAAGGCGCATCATGCCAAAATGATGGCAGGGCATCATCGGATAAAATAATTTATCAGCATAACCCATGTTTCTCCCCCTCTATTCTATTCCACTCAGTCATCAGGTTTTTAGTGCCGTTTATTATTCAATGGGTAGACAGTGTTTCAGGCACACAAGAACTTATAAGCCTAAACACACCTGCCGGTAAGCTGATATTATCAATCCGCCAAGATGTCATTACCAACGCAGACTGGGCACAAGTTTATGGCCTAGAGCCTTCGGGTGAGCATCAAATACAGCAAAACCTTGAATATTACTGGACTAATCCAGACATCGCCATTCCCGTTAAATTGTTAAGACAAGGCAGTGCCTACCGTCAGCTTGTATGGGCCGCCCTGTGCCAAATACCGATAGGGGAAACGATGAGTTATTCGGCATTAGCTAAAACAATAGCTTCTGCGGCACGGGCGGTTGGTAATGCGTGCAAGGATAATCCTTATCCGCTGTTTATTCCTTGCCACCGGATAATTTCTGCATCCGGCATGGGGGGCTATTGCGGGCAAACAGAAGGTGAGTTCATGGCAATAAAACGTCTGCTGCTGGCTTATGAAGCTGCATTTAAAAAATGACCGATGACGGCTTGATCGATCAGTTCCTCGACGCCGTCTGGGTAGAACAGGGGTTAAGCGAAAACACCTTATCGGCATACCGCAGTGATTTGCGTATTTTTGCCAAATGGCTGGCGGGTAAGCCACTGCTGGATGTTGACAATGGACAGCTCTCATTTTTCCTCGCCTTTCTCTACAAAAAAGGCATCAGCAATCGGACTTCGGCACGTATGCTATCCAGTTTGCGCCGTTTTTATGGTTATTACATCAGGGAAAACCGCATCACAGCTGACCCTACCGCGTTAATAGATTCCCCTTATATTGGCCGCCCTCTGCCGACATCGCTTTCTGAAAATGATGTCGATTTACTGCTTGCTGCCCCTGAAGTGGCCCATGCGTTAGGGCTTAGGGATAAAGCCATGCTGGAAATGCTTTATGCCACCGGGCTTAGGGTATCGGAATTGGTAGGTTTAAAATTTGAACACATCAGCTTTAGGCAAGGTGTTGTCAGGGTGACAGGAAAAGGCGGTAAAGATCGATTGGTTCCCGTCGGTGAAGAAGCCATGAGTTGGCTGGATACTTATATGGGTCAAGCCAGAAAAGCCATTTTAGGCGAGCGGCAATGCAACACCCTATTTGTCACCAACCGTGCAGCTGGCATGACCCGGCAGGCGTTTTGGCATCTTATCAAGCGCTATGCTAAAAAAGCGGGAATTGGCAAAGAACTGTCACCGCATACCCTACGGCATGCGTTTGCCACCCATTTATTGAATCATGGTGCGGACTTGCGGGTTGTGCAATTATTGCTTGGACATTCCGACTTATCGACCACGCAGATTTATACCCATGTCGCCACCGCGAGATTAAAAGATCTTCACGCAAAATTTCATCCAAGAGGATAGTCAAGATGACCCAATCTATTCACCCGACGGCTTATATTTCAGATGGTGCTGTATTAGGGGAAAATATAACCGTAGGCCCTTTCGCTGTTATTGAAACAAATGTTGAGATAGGCGCCAACTGCGCAATTGGTGCGCATGCCGTCGTGCAGGCTTATGTGAAAATGGGTGGCGGCAATATCTTGCATCCTCATGCTGTGCTGGGCGGACTGCCGCAAGACACCAGTTTTAAACCGGAAACAGTTTCCTGGCTAACTATTGGCGAAAACAATGTGTTCAGGGAAGGCTTTACCGCGCACCGGGCGGGTAAAGAAAATGGTGGGACGCGCATCGGTTCGGGCTGCTATTTTATGAACAACAGCCATGTCGCCCATGATTGCGCTATCGGAAACAACACCATCTTTGCCAATAATGTGGCGATAGGCGGCCATGTTGAAATAGGCAATAATGTTTTTATGGGTGGTGCGGCGGTCGTGCATCAGTTTTGTCGTGTGGGCCCGTTCGCGATTGTGCGCGGCACCACTGGACTTACGATGGATGCAATGCCGTTTATGCTGATTGGCGGATCGCCTGGCCGCCATTACAAACTTAACACCGTTGGCCTCCGACGTGCAGGCATCACCGGCGAGCGTTACAAAGTGCTCTCGCAGGCGTTTCGTTTGTTAAAAAATAAACAAAGCCTGGATTCATTAGAAGAAACAGAAGAGTTAAAGCTGTTGAAAGATTGGCTAGCGGTCAAATCCAAGCGCGGCGTACATGGGTTTGTTGATTTGTCACCGTAGAGACGTTGCAATGCAACGTCTCCACAGAGCTAAATACCCCTCTTAAACCTTTGTGAGTGATTTTATGAAATATAACGTATTTTTAATGATGCTTTGCCTGGCGGTATCCTGCAACATTTTTGCTGCCGAAAAATCTACCTTACGCATTGGGGTTCAAACTACCGGTACAGTCGATTGGGAATTGTCGGCAATACAAAGCGAGCCAACTGCCGATTTTCAACTGGACATACACCCTCTGGCAAACCCCGAAGCAGGCAAGATTGCCTTGCAATCAGGTGCGGTCGATATGATTGTTTCGGACTGGGTTTGGGTTTCCAGGCTTCGTGCGACCGGCACCGATTTTACCTTTTACCCCTATTCCAGCACCTCCGGTGCATTGCTAGTCCCAGAAAATAGCGTCATTAAAACAATAAAAGATCTTAAAGGTAAACGCTTGGGGATTGCGGGCGGTGAACTGGATAAAAATTGGTTATTGCTGCAGGCGTTGGCAAAACAGGGGCAGCTAGATTTGAATGTGTCCGTCGAAAAAACCTTTGGCGCACCGCCTTTGCTAAACGAGCAAATCAAACAAAACCGTGTCGATGCCTTGTTGACTTATTGGCATTTTGCCGCCCGGCTTGAACCGCAAGGTTATAAGCAACTCATTGATGGAAAAGGTATTTTGAAAGGGCTTGGGGTTGCAGATAATGTGCCCACATTAGGTTATGTGTTCAAGCAAAGTTGGGCATCGGACAACAAACAAGCCGTCAACAGTTTTTTAAAAGCCAGCCAGCGTGCTAAAAATCAATTATGCATCTCAGATACTGCTTGGCAAAAAGTGATTCCGCTGATTAAAGCCGATGATGCGGCGACCCAAGCCAAACTACGACAAGGGTATTGCGAAGGCGGTGTTGAACATTGGGGACAACGGGAACAGCAAGCTGCATCCCGTATTTACTCAATACTGCGCACATTAAGTAACAGTCAATTGACCGGCCAATCAGAAACAATACAACCTGGCACTTTCTGGTCAATTGAATAAGCACAACTTGTTTTGATTGTTTCTAAAAAATTATTACCGATCCTGTCATTACTGACGTTTTTGTCAGTCTGGCAAGGCGTTGCCGCTTATTTAAACAGCAATGTATTGCCTACACCGGAAACCGTCGCGATAGTGTTCTGGCAAGCTATCCGATCAGGGCAGCTTGCCTTTCATCTGGGCGCGACGCTACTGAGGTTATTGATCAGTTTCACTATCGCGATGTTCATCGGATGCGCCATTGGCATTGTTTTGGGGCGCAATAAAAAACTCGATGCCTTCTTTGATAACTGGTTGATTATCTTTTTAAACATTCCCGCCTTGGTGACCATCATCCTGTGCTATGTCTGGTTTGGATTGGTGGAATCAGCCGCGATACTTGCCGTCGTCATCAACAAACTGCCCAATGTGATCGTCACGATCAGGGAAGGTGCGCGTGCGCTCGATCAGGATTTGCTGGACATGGCAAGCTGCTATCGCTTCAGTAAAAGTAAGACGCTGGTTCATGTGATCTGGCCGCAATTACACCCGTTTATCATGAGCGCAACCCGTTCAGGCTTGTCATTGACATGGAAAATTATTCTGGTGGTTGAATTGCTTGGGCGCAGCAACGGCATCGGCTATCAACTGCATCTGTTTTTTCAATTGTTCGATGTGGCAAGCATATTGGCGTACACCATCGCGTTTGTCTGTGTCATCCAATTGATCGAGTTGATTATTTTGAAGCCGTTGGATAGAAAATCCTTACGGTGGCGCCGATGAGCGATATTGACGTCATCATCAACAATAAAACCTATCCTGCAATAGCCCGATCCAGGCAAATGCAGGCCATTGCAAACCTTAAGCTATCGTTGACATCGGGCGAATTCGTTTGCTTAGTCGGGCCTTCCGGCTGCGGTAAAACCACGCTGTTAAATATCATTGCCGGTCTCGATAAGGACTACGATGGCGACATTAGGGCAGGGCAGCATTCCACACATCCCAAAATCGGCTATGTGTTCCAAAACCCACGCTTATTGCCCTGGCGTACCGTGCGTGAAAACATTGATCTGGTTTTGGACAAGACGCCTTCGTCCGCTGAACTTGATAGCTTGATTGAAACCATGCAGTTGGCATCATCACAGCATGTTTATCCAGAAAGGCTGTCGCTAGGGATGAGCCGCAGGGTAGCGATTGTCCGCGCTTTTGCCGTTGACCCTGAAATATTGTTGATGGATGAGCCCTTTGTCTCACTAGATGCCCCGACCGCCCGGCAAGCCCGGGGGTTGCTGTTGAAGCTTTGGCAACAACGGCCACATACGGTTTTATTTGTCACTCACGATTTGCGCGAAGCGATTGCGCTGGCTGACCGGCTTATTTTCCTTTCTGCTTCGCCGATGCGTGTAGTCAGTGAAATCATCGTGCCTATCGCCAGAAATGAACGGGATGATGAATGCACGATTGAAGGTTTCAGGCAGCAATTGAAATACGATTACCCAGAAATAAATGCCCTGTTGTAGCGTAGTTGCAGGCGTAAAAACGGTTGCGGATTCAGCCAAAATATTCGATACTTCAAAACGGTCTGGCCTTGCATGAAAGTGCCCCGGCTGGATTTAACTAACCCATCGGAGATTACACCTTATGAAAAAAACCATGCTGTCAGGATTTATTGTTGCAGTTATTGCATTAAATCCATTACTAGCTTCAGCCGCCGCCAATGACAAATATCCCGCCGCGAACTTTGAGCCTACTGTTATCTATATTGATAAAGATGTTGTCGTGGAAAACTCAGCCATATCTGAGTTTGATCCTAAATACCCAGCTGCAAATTTTGAACCCAAAGTAGTTTATATTGATAAAGATTTAGTTGGACAAACTGAAGGACGATTCGACCCAAAATACCCCGCAGCCTATTTCAAACCAAAAGTTATATTTCCTTAAGTTGGCTTGCGCAAATAATTTACCCGTCAGGCGGGTCGCTGCCTACAGTAAAACCATTCCATGCCCTTCGCGCACGGCTTAGGACAGGTTTCGACAGGGCTTACCTGAGCGGGCAGAAGGGCGGTCAGGCCGTTATTCCTGAAAAAAGCCCGAACAGCAACAGACTCCTATTCGACGCCGAGGTTGACAGCCATCGCCGTTGGGTCTCGCCCCGATGTCTAGCTTCCAGTCGGTTGGAGCATCTTACTAATCAGGATTGGTTTTATCGGCATTGCAATCAGCTCATCTTAGCCACTTTCTATATCCAAGTGATTTTAAGCGCGATTGCCCAGCTAAATCGACTGTGTTTGAAAATGCAGCCAGAGCCATAAGACTCGACACCAGGATCAAAGAGTTTTTAATAAACTTGCTATTCATGGAAGCACCTCGTAAAAACTACCAGAAACTTGCTTGAATTAATCTCGGCATTCATCAATGCGTTATTGATCTCAAAAACGGTCATTCATGTCTTACCGGTCATCAAGCGATTAAAGTATGTTAATAGAAAACGTCGTAAAAAAGCCGTAAAAAGCAAGTGCTATGCTGTTAAAAAGATATAAATTTTCGAAATCCGAATAAGTTCCCGAATGAGCTATCGTATAATGGCGAGGTATTGAAAGGTGACAGGGCGATATAACAGCGATCACGCCGGTTGCGCCAATATAGGGAAAACGGCAGCCAATCCTTTAGTAATAAACTCCACCGCGATGGATAGAATAATCAACCCCAATACGCGGGTAATCACATTCATACCGGTTGTCCCCAACCAATCAGCAATTTTTTCCGCCATCAACAAACAGACCTGTAGGGTGGGCACATGTTGTTCGTGCCCACGCGAAACATAGCAACTGTCTGGAATGGTGGGCAAAAAAGCCTGCGCACCCTACTTGCTAAGAATACCGTTCGAACTACAATAGCAAGTGCGGATAGCGTGGAGTTCAATCTACGAGACAGGCTTTAAGGCCTCAGGGTGGGCACGACTTCCACGCTATCCTCCCGATGATCAGTCGGGGATTCTGAGCTTTTGATAGTTCAGAATCAAGACATAAGGGTGGGTAGGCTTTTTTGCCCACCTTTTCAGGCAGTTGCCGTGTCTTCGTGGGCACAAAAAGCATGTGCCCACCCTACCTGACTGGTATAACCTTGAGATTCGTATTTCGGGCAGCCTCGATCACCGTTGACACGACCGCATCCCATTCCTCTTCAAGCAGCGTCGGCGACTCGCCGGTAGTGCCGCAAGGCACAATCGCCGCAGTTTTGCTGTTGGCGTGCAGATTGACCAGTTCAACAAGTTTTTCCCTGTTAACGGATTGCGCGGCATCATCGACAAAGGGAGTGACAAGCGCTACAACAGAACCTTTCAATAATTTCATCGAATTTTTACCCCGGATAAACGATGGATGGAATGCGCAAGATTCAGGTATACGGCTGCGTGGACAGCAAAGCCCATTTGCTTTGAACCAGATTGGTAGTATTCCAAGGAATTAATCCGGGACAGTATTATCCTGCCGTACCGTACCCAGGCATCACACGACCTTAGGATAACAGGCAAAACGGCCTGATTTAAGATATTTTGTAAGTGTTCACCTCCCCCTTTAAAAAAGGGGGAACGAGGGGGATTTATCTAAAGTAAATCTCCCCTAACCCCTCTTTTTCAAAGAGGGGAAACTGAATAGTTACGATATTTTTTACTGGGATCGCCCAAAGGGCCGCGCAGGGTTGCGGCAGTCCTTTAGTGAAAAACTTCAGGACAATGCCGCTTAGATCATACGTTCAGCGTAATCGGCGAGTATTTCTGCCTCACAAAATGTTGCAATAGAATTTCTCACATTGCCTTTCGGCAAACAGGTTTGATACTGTTTAAAACCCGCTTGCGAAACAAACATAACCTCAATATCGGGAATGCCGCAGAGCGTTTTCAAAATACTCAGTGCAGCACAACCCGTCGATTTAATATAGATTCTCGGCTTCTCTGACCGGCTTTTTATATATTTCGCAAGCTCATTAAGGCCATCTATCGTATTTTTGAATCGCCGTAAAAATACGGTTTTTCCCTCGCTACGCTGAACGAGCAGCCAGGCGTTTTCATTATTTTCAAGACCAAAATAGGTTTGAAGCGTCATAAGTTTTTTTTCACCTTGTTGTTAAGACGAGGCTATCTTATTAAATTACGCATAAAATTTATGTAAAGCGTTATGGCAAATGTATAAAGATTTTATAAAAACATATCAGTCGGGTAGGCAGGAATGAACCGGCTCGAGCGTGGGCAGGAATTGGGGTTTCCGGCAAACCATCGCGAATCCCGGAAAACACGGGCCGCCTGGGGCGGGTTTGTTCCGGTTTACGTTTGAATTTTGGACTGACCTGGATAAGGTGTCTGATCTTGAAAACGTCGGCAATCAGACCTTAAGCCGGTAACCGACACCCGATTCCGTCAATAAATACTGCGGCTGCGTCGGGTCGGTTTCCAGCTTCTGTCTGAGCTGGCTCATGTAAATCCGCAAATAATGCGAATTATCCTTATATGATGGTCCCCAGACTTCCTTGAGCAGGTATTGGTGTGTCAAAACCTTGCCGGCATTTTTAATCAGTACGGACAATAGCCGATATTGAATCGGCGTAAGATGGACTTCCCTGTCACCGACGATGACCTGACGCTTCAGTGCATCGACTTTCAGCGCACCGGTAGTAAAAACACCACTCTGATCCTGCGCCGGACTGCTGACCGAATGGCGCAAGGCTACCCGTATCCGGGCTAGCAATTCACCTAATCCAAATGGCTTGGTCAAGTAATCGTCGGCACCCGCATCCAGCGCATCAATTTTATGCTGTTCGGCGCTGCGGGCGGACAAAATGATAATCGGCATCGCCGACCATTCCCGTATTGCTTTGATAACGTCAACACCATCCATGTCAGGCAAGCCCAGATCAAGGATGATGAGATCAGGTTTGCGTACACCCGCCTCGATAATGCCTTGTCGGCCCCGATCGGCTTCGAACACCTTGAACTCGTGGGCGCTAAGGCCGGTACGCAAAAACAGGCGTATCGCAGGATCATCCTCTATCACAACAATAACAGGGCTAGTATTAGTCATGGCGCCCAACATTACAGCCACTCATTCTTCCTGCCCCATCACCATCACTGGGGGTTTTTGATCCATAGGAATCATGAACGAAAATACAGCGCCTCCCGATGTGCGGTTTTGTGCCTGAATGCTCCCGCCATGCGCTTCAATGATGGCCCGGCAAATCGCTAACCCTAAGCCGACACCGCTTTGCGCCGCTTCGTGATGGACGCGGTAAAATTTTTCAAACAGCCGGTTTTCGCTGCCATCAGGGATACCGTGACCATGATCGGCCACTGAAATTTCCACGGCAAAAGAAGACACCTCTGCCGTAATCTCCAAAGGGCTCTGCTCCGGCGTATAGCGCAACGCATTTTCCAGCAAATTGATTAACACCTGCTCGATCATCACCGCATCGACATAAATCATCGGTGTGCCGGACGGCAATTTAACCTTAACTGGACGGCCTTCGAGACGTTTTTGCAAACGCGTCAACACGACGCCGATAATTTCATCCAGCGGATACCACTGTTTATTCAGCTCAACGGCACCCGCATCAAGCCGTGCCATATCCAGAATATTATTGACCAGGCTCGACATCCGTTGTGCTTCATCGTAAATGGCGCGGCCCAGCTCAATCTTGTCTTCAGCTTTAAGGGCGTTGTCTTCCTCGACTAAGGTGCTGGCTGAACCAACGATAGTCGCAAGTGGTGTACGCAAATCGTGGGAAATGGAGCTGAGCAGCGAGTTACGCAAGCGTTCGGCTTCCATTTCCACTTGCGCTTTCCGGGCTTGCTCGGTCAGCCTTACCCTGATAATTGCCTGCGCGATCTGCCCAAGAAAGGTTTCCAGCAATTTCTGTTGTTCAGGCAGGAACACGCGGCGTAAATTGGCCGGGAGTAAAACCAGGACGCCCAGTATGGTTTCCTTGTTGCTCAACGGAAAATAAATGGCTTCTGCACCAGGTAAGGTATGGGTGCCTTGGCCTGCGATCTCGTTATGATCCATCACCCACTGCGCCACGCTCAGGTCGGCAGTATGCAGCGACTCAGGCATGGCAGGCGCGATAGGATAAACCATACGCCCATTGGCATCAGGGAAGAGGATGACGTTGCGGCTGACGAACTCGGTATAGAGATGATGCACCGCATTACGCACGATTTCATCCTCGCTCTTGCTAGCTGTCAGATCCCTACTCATCGCATAAAGCACTGTCGCACGCCGCTCCCGATGTCCTGCGACCTTGGCCTGGGAGCGGACATTCGCCATCAAATTGCTGATTAACATCGCCACGGTCAACATCGCCAGCAGCGTCACCAGATATTGGCTATCGGCTACCGAAAAACTGAAATAAGGGGGCACGAACAACAGGTCAAATATCATCACGCCGAGAAAAGACGCAAAAATAGACGGGCCACGACCGAAACGTGTGGCAATAAAAACCACCCCCAGCAAAAAAACCATCACCAGATTGGCCAGTTCAAACCTGCCGAACATCAGATAGGCCAATGCGGTGCTGGCAACGATGACGACGACGGCCCAGATATAGCCCAGTGTGTTTTTTTGCCGTGAGGACAGTTTTCCACTAAGACCGGGCAAGGGATTTTTCCGGTACAGGGAGGGCTCTTTTTCCCTGCCACCCTTCTTTTCAAGTCTGGGGCTACCCAGCAGATAGAGATTGATATTGTGCGCATCGCTAATCAGCGCATCCACCACCGAACCCAGCAATAAACGCTTCCAGCCCCGGCGGGTCGGTTTTCCCATGACAATCTTGGTCACATTCCGTTCATTAGAATATTTGATGATGGCGGCACCCATTTCGGGCGCACTCAAAGTCACGGTTTCGGCACCCAACTGTTCCGCAAGACGTAAAATACGCAGCACGCCATCACGTTTTTCCGCAGGTAAGCGTTGCAGCTCGGGCGTTTCGACATACACGACAATCCAATCGGCGCGTAGGCTGCTGGCAAAGCGCTTGCCGGCGCGGACCAGCCGCTCGGCAAGCGCGTTCGGGCCTATGCAAACCAAAATACGTTCACTGACTTGCCAGACTTCACGGATACAATGATCCTCGCGATAATCCAGCATCTGCGCATCAACACGGCTGGCGGTTTGCCGTAGCGCAAGTTCCCGCAACGCAATCAGGTTACCCTTGCGAAAAAAATGCTTGATTGCTTCTTGTGCCTGTTGCGGCAAATAAACTTTGCCGTCTTTAAGCCTATCGAGCAGCTCGTCAGGCGGCAAATCCACCAACTCGATTTCATTGGCCTGTTCAAGCACGGTGTCCGGCACGGTTTCCCATACCCGTATGCCAGAAATTTGACCGATGTCATCATTGAGGCTTTCCAGATGCTGCACATTGAGCGCCGTATAAACATCGATTCCGGCTTCGAGGAGTTCTTCAATGTCTTGCCAACGCTTGGGATGCCTGCAACCGTGTGCATTCGTGTGCGCCAGTTCGTCAACCAGAATGATTGACGGTCTGCGCTTGAGGGCGGTGTCCAGATCGAACTCATACAGGCTCGTCCCGCGATATTCAATCTTTCTGGGCGGTAATATTTCCAGGCCTTCCAGCAAGGCTGCCGTATCCTTGCGCCCATGCGTCTCCACCAGGCCGATGATAATATCGAGATTTTCGGCGCGTTTTTCGCGGGCTGCCAGCAACATGGCATAAGTCTTACCAACGCCTGCCGCCGCGCCAAAAAAAATCTTCAACTGTCCCCGACTGGCGCGGGCCTGGTCACGCTCGACACGGGCGAGCAATTCGTCGGGATCGGGACGTTCAATTGTCATGGTTTATTTGCTATCTGCGCCAATGCCAAATTCAGTTGCAGCACATTGACGCGTGGCTCCCCAAATATTCCCCATTGACGGGATTCTGTGTTCGCATCGACTAAAACCTGGAGTTCTTCCGGTTTGATATGACGCGCTTTAGCGACACGATTGAGTTGATAATCTGCCGCCGCAGGGCTGATATGCGGATCCAACCCGCTACCCGATGCGGTAACCAGATCAACGGGAATCGGCGTTTTATTATCAGGGTCGGCCGCTTTTAACGCGGCGATACGGGCTTTAACGGCAGCCATCAACGCTGGATTGGTCGGCCCCAGGTTTGAGCCGCTAGAGGCTGCGGCGTTATACGCAAAAGGTGCGGTCGCGGAAGGCCGCCCCCAAAAATAGCCAGGGTTGCTAAACGGCTGTCCTATCAGGCTAGAACCTGTCGCCTTGCCGTTGCTATCGGCCATCAGGCTACCATTAGCCTGATTGGGAAACATAAGCTGTGCCAAACCCGTCACCACGGCAGGATAAACCACGCCTGTCAACACTGTAAAAATCACCAATAACATAGCCGCAGGTTTCAAATGCTTAACCATTGCCAACTCCTTTAAACTAGACCCAGCGTGACCAGAACCAGGTCAATCGCTTTAATGCCAATAAATGGGACGATCAATCCGCCAACGCCGTAAACAGCCAAATTATTTTGCAACAGCGTAGCAGCGCCGACCGGACTGTATTTGATACCTTTTAACGCCAGCGGAATCAGCGCGACGATGATCAGCGCATTAAAGATCACGGCTGATAATATTGCACTCGCTGGCGTTGCCAGATTCATCACATTCAACACATCCAGCACGGGATAAGTGCTGGTGAAAGCGGCGGGAATAACCGCAAAATACTTAGCAAGGTCCGATGCTATTGAGAAAGTCGTCAACGCGCCGCGCGTCATCAGCATCTGTTTGCCCGTCTCGACGATCTCGATTAATTTGGTGGGGTTTGAATCGAGATCGACCATATTGCCCGCTTCTTTGGCGGCTTGCGTGCCGCTGTTCATTGCCACCGCAACATCAGCTTGAGCCAGTGCCGGCGCATCGTTAGTGCCATCGCCGGTCATCGCGACCAGGCGGCCTTCCGCTTGGTATTGCCGGATTAATTTCAGTTTTGCCTCCGGCGTCGCTTCGGCAAGAAAATCATCGACACCCGCCTCGGCGGCAATGGCGGCGGCAGTCAAACGATTGTCGCCGGTAATCATGATGGTTTTGATGCCCATTTGCCGCAATTGTGCAAAACGCTCCTTGATACCGCCTTTGACAATATCCTTGAGTTCGATCACACCCAACACGCGCCTACCTTCGGCAACCACCAGCGGGGTACTGCCACGGCGTGCCACGTCATCAACCATTTTTTGAAGTTCCGCCGGAAATTTGCCGCCCAGCTCTTCAACATAAGCACGAATGGCATCGGCTGCCCCCTTACGAATCTGGCGGCCTTCTATATTGACGCCGCTCATGCGGGTTTGGGCACTGAAATGAACGAAAGTGGCTTTCAGGGAATGCACATCCCGTTCCCTGAAGCCAAATTTTAGTTTCGCCAAAACCACAACACTGCGTCCTTCGGGTGTTTCATCAGCCAGTGACGCCAGTTGCGCGGCATCTGCCAAGTCTTTATCGGTGACGCCTTTAGCCGTTATAAAAGCCGCGGCCTGCCGGTTACCCAACGTAATCGTGCCGGTCTTGTCCAACAGCAATACGTCAATGTCACCCGCCGCTTCCACTGCCCGACCGGAGGTTGCGATGACGTTTTTTTGCATCATCCGGCCTATGCCGGCCACACCAATCGCAGACAATAAGCCGCCGATAGTCGTTGGGATCAAGCAAACCAGCAACGCCACCAACACGGTAATCGTGATCGGCTGGCCTGCACCTGAGGTTGGCACGGCGTACATGGAAAACGGCAGCAGGGTCACTGTCGCCATCAGGAACACCAGCGTCAACGCAACCAGCAATATCGTCAACGCAATTTCGTTGGGCGTTTTTTGCCGCTTGGCGCTTTCCACCATGGAGATCATCCGGTCCAGAAACGCTTCACCCGGGTTGGCGGTAATACGCACAACCAGCCAGTCCGATAATACGCGCGTACCTCCGGTCACTGAACTGAAATCGCCGCCCGATTCGCGGATGACCGGCGCACTCTCGCCGGTGATCGCGCTTTCATCCACGGAAGCAACGCCTTCAATGACTTCGCCGTCGCCGGGAACAAAATCGCCGGCTTCTATTAAAACCACATCGCCGCGCCGCAAACTGGAACCCGCCACTTTGGAATAATTTGAACCATAACTCGGTTCATCCAGCTTTTTTGCGGCAATATCCCGCTTGGCGCTACGCAAAAATGCCGCTTGCGCCTTACTGCGCCCTTCGGCGACCGCCTCGGCAAAGTTGGCGAACAAGACCGTAGCCCATAACCATAACGTGATTGCCAAAATGAACGGGGCGGGTTCTTTCCCTTGCCCATTAAGGGCGAACACCCAAAGCAGGGTTGTCAGCATACTGCCTATATAAACCACAAACATCACAGGATTTTTCCATTGCTGCTGCGGGGCAAGTTTTCGGAATGAATCCACCAAGGCGTCGCCAAGGATTTGCGGGTCGAATAAGGACATCGAAACAGATTTATTATTCATGTTGTCTCCAATTTACAGATAGCCAGTGGGCTTATTTAGCGCCAATCATTTGCAGATGCTCAACCACCGGCCCCAAAGCCAAGGCAGGTAAAAACGTCAGCGCACCAACCATCAGTACAGTACCCATCAATAACGCGACAAATAGCGGGGTATGTGTCGGTAATGTCCCTGAACCTACCGGCACGGTCTTTTTCGCCGCCAAAGAACCTGCGATAGCCAGCACCGGCACTGCCAGCCAGTAACGTGAAAACAGCATCGCCAAACCTAACATAGCGTTATAAAAAGGCGTATTTGCCGATAGCCCGCCAAACGCGCTGCCGTTGTTGTTACCCGCCGACGAGAACGCATATAACACTTCACTAAAACCGTGTGCGCCCGGGTTAAAAACCGAGGATTTGCCGACATCGGCCATGACGGCAATCGCTGTGCCGCCCAAGACGACCAGCGGCGGAATCAGGATAGTGATAGCCGCCATTTTCATCTCAAAGGCTTCGATTTTTTTCCCCAGATATTCGGGTGTGCGGCCTATCATTAAACCGGACACAAACACCGCGACTATCGCAAACATGATCATGCCGTACAGCCCTGAGCCGACGCCACCGAAGATCACTTCGCCCAGTTGCATCAGCCACATCGGCACCATGCCACCAATTGGGGTAAAGGAATCGTGCATCGCATTGACTGAACCGTTGGAAGCGGCAGTCGTGGCGACCGCCCACAAAGCCGAGCTGGTGATTCCAAACCGCGTTTCCTTGCCTTCCATGTTGCCACCGGATTGGACGGTGCTTGCCGACTGGTCGATGCTTAATGCCGCTAGTGCAGGGTTACCGCTTTGCTCTGCCAGTACCTCAACAGAAATCAGCACGACAAAAACCAGTGTCATCGCCGCCAGAATCGCCCAGCCTTGTCGGGTGTCACCCACCATCATGCCAAAGGTATAGCACAACGCGGCGGGTATCAGCAGGATAGCCAGCATTTCCAGGAAGTTGCTCAACGGTGTTGGATTTTCCAAGGGATGTGCCGAATTGACGTTGAAAAAACCGCCGCCGTTGGTGCCAAGTTGCTTAATAGCCACTTGCGAAGCCGCAGGCCCTACCGCGACGGTTTGCTCTTTGACTTCCAACGTTTCCATCACTGGCTTACCAGCGGCATCTTGCAAAACCACACCGTCCGCGCCCAGTTTAGCTTGTTCATAACTGACGGTTTCGACCAGCGGAACGGTTTGATAGGGACTGAAAGTCTGCGCGACGCCTTGTCCCACCAGCACCAATGCCAGAATTAGCGACAGCGGCATCAGGATATACAATGTGCTGCGGGTGAGATCCACCCAGAAATTGCCGATAGTCTCTGCGTTGCGCCGCGTAAATCCGCGGATCAATGCGGCCAGCGTCGCCATGCCCGCTGCGGCGGAAACAAAGTTCTGCACGGTCAGCCCCAGCATCTGGGTCAGATAGCTCATCGTCACTTCACCGCTGTAGCCCTGCCAGTTGGTGTTGGTGGCAAAGCTGACCGCCGTGTTGAAGGCCGAATCTGGGCTGACATTGGCCAGATTCTGTGGATTAAACGGCAGGTAGGTTTGCACACTTTGCAACGCGAATACCGCCAGAAACCCCAACAAATTAAAAACCAGCATGGCAACGGCGTAATCTGTCCAACGCATCTCCTGGTCTGGATTCACGCCGCTTAACCGATAAATCCATGTTTCCAATGGTGCCAATAAGCGGTTCAAACCGACCGGCCCGTCCTCATAGACTCTCGCCATATACCAACCTAGCGGTTTAACCAATGCCAGCAGAGCAACCACATAAAACGTACAAGAAAAAAAACTGTTACTTGTCATCAGAATCTCTCCGGATAAAACAGCGCGGCAATCAGATAAATGAAAATCGCCAGCACCAACGCGCCACTTAACAAGCCATTTACTAATAGATAAGCCCAGCTCATGATTGCCCCCTTACAGATTCACAGGCATAAACCAGTGCGACGGTGACGGCAAAAAAAACTACCGCCAATAGAAGATATACAATACTCATAACACCACCTTACATAAAATAACCAAGCTGATTCCATCACATTGTCAAAACAACGTTATCTTCACAACAAAGTGCAGTCTAATCTGAAACAGGGTAAAAAAACTGTAAAAATTTGCTTGGCATGGCATAGTTGTAAAGGCGTAAAAGGGAGGGCATATAGGTAATTTGGGATAAAAAAGCGGGATGAATTGAACTACTTGTCTGCAACGATGTATTAATAGCTCTAATTATTAGCGGGTGGCTTTACTTGTTTAAAAAAAAGGAGTCCCCATTATGCTTAAACCCTAAACCTTCTGGACGCCTCAAACGCATCATCGTTGTTGTCCGTATGCTTGCGTTGGCGGCATGTTTAAGCAACGCATTGCCGATAACCGTAAAAGGGTTTTTGTTTGCAATGACTTATGTTTGTTTTGCAGAGCTTGTCAAACGGCTAAAAAACGGGCATTACGCTATTAAATACAGCGATGCTTCAGGTTGGGAATTCTCAACATGTAAAGGTTGCTTTGAAGATGTCCGTATTCTGCCTTCAACCGTTGTGACAAAATATGCCCTGTTTTTGCATATTGAAAGTAGGCAAAAAAATCCCCTGAATAATACGGCTTTAAAGGGGACAAATAAAAAAACGGCACTTATCCTGGCGGATACCTTAAGCGATGATGAGTACCGATGTCTTATCGTTAAACTGATAACTACGGCGATAAAACAGGAGCAGACCAACGGTTCTGTTGATAGAATTAACCCTCTGAAATGAAGCGCAATTAATGGTTAATGATCTGTATTGGCTGATAAAAAGCAGTGATCTTAATTAGAACAAATAACAATAAGGAGAAATCGGATGTCAAAAGGCCAGAATTTGCAGGACAATTTTTTAAACACACTCAGGAAGGAACATACGCCGGTGTCAATTTTTCTTGTGAACGGCATCAAGCTGCAAGGCAAAGTGGATTCGTTCGACCAGTATGTGATCATGCTGAAAAACACCGTAAGCCAGATGGTTTATAAACATGCCATCTCGACTATCGTACCGAGCAAAGCAGTAAGAATGATGCGCGATGAAGAAGAGCCTGTCGAAGAATAGTCATGCTTGTTAAAAGTAAAAAAGTTATTTACCCCATGAGGTTATCTATTGTTTGATCGTCCTGATTCAGGTGAACGGGCTGTTCTTGTTCATCTGACATTTCATTTGGGGCAGGAAGATCTTTTAGAACTAAAAGAACTGGCCAAATCAGCCGGAACTGATCCTGTCTATGTTGTCACCGGCAGCCGCCAACGCCCTGATTCAAAATATTTCGTTGGTAAAGGTAAGCTTGAAGAGCTTAAATCCATAGTTGAAAGCTATTCTGCTGATGTTGTTTTATTTAATCACCCGCTTTCGCCCAGTCAGGAAAGAAACCTCGAAGGTTTTTTGGGCGTTCGCGTGGTCGATAGAAACGGCTTGATCCTGGATATTTTTGCGCAACGCGCGCAATCCTTCGAAGGTAAATTACAGGTTGAACTGGCGCAATTAAAACATTTATCCACTCGTCTGGTGCGCGGCTGGACGCATTTGGAACGCCAGAAAGGCGGTATTGGCCTGCGCGGCCCAGGTGAAACGCAGCTCGAAACTGACCGGCGCTTGCTGGGGCTGCGTATTAAACAGATTCAACAACGCTTGGAAAAAGTTGACAAGCAACGTCATCAGGGACGCAGCAAACGCAAAAAAGCTGAAATTCCGTCCGTTTCTTTAGTGGGTTATACCAATGCGGGCAAGTCCACGTTGTTTAACCGGTTGACAGGCGCGGATATTTACACGGCGGATCAATTGTTCGCTACCTTGGATCCAACCTTGCGTAGTGTTTCATTATCCAATAGCAGCGAGATTGTTCTGGCGGATACCGTAGGCTTTATCCGTCATTTGCCTCATGAATTGGTCGCCGCGTTTAAATCGACGCTGCAGGAAGCCAGTGAAGCGGATTTATTGCTGCATGTCATCGATGCCCATAGTGAAGACCGTGATGAAATCATGGTGCAGGTCAATCAGGTTTTGGCCGATATAGATGCTGATAACATCCCGCAGCTTGAAGTGTTCAACAAAATTGACTTGCTGGAAAATATCACCCCCCACATTGATCGGGACGAAGCCGGCAAGCCATTACGCGTTTGGCTATCTGCGCAAACGGGTGAGGGTGTTGATTTACTTTGTCAGGCATTAACAGAGTTGTTTTCCAGCTCTCAAGTCAGACGGCGCTGTTTTTTAAAACCCGACCAGGCAGATGTCAGGGCAAGATTATTTACTTGCGCAAAAATAATTGACGAGCATATTGATGACCTGGGCGCGAGTGACCTGGTTATTGAAATTGATGTCAAGCACTTAGGGTTATTAAGAGATGTGCAAATGGAAGAAATTCTGTAAACAGCGATGTGCTTTTTTAGAGTAGTTTCCCAGTTAAACAATGAGAATTCCATTATTTACGATAGAATACCGCACACATCGCTAAACATGGGCATCGTAACCCATGATGAAAGCTGAAAATATCCTGCGTAACCTAACCTAACCTAAGCAAATTAACAATCCAATACGGAGTAGTGTATGTCCTGGAATGAGCCTGGCGGCGATAAAAAAGACCCTTGGAGCGGTCGGGGAGACCAAAATGGGCCTCCTGATCTTGATGAAGCAATACGTTCAATACAAGAGAAATTGGGCAAAATCTTTGGTGGCGGCGGTGGCGATGATGGCAGCCCTTCATCTGGGCAATCTTCCTCCGGCAGGCCTATGAAAAATTTAGGGGCTGTTGCCGCCGGTGCGGCTGTTGTGCTGTGGGGTTTAAGCGGATTTTATATTGTTGATGAAGGAAATCACGGCGTCGAGACACGGTTCGGCAAATACACCGTCATCACCCAATCGGGCTTGCACTGGCATATCCCCGCACCCATAGAGCAAGTGGCTATCGTCAATGTCAAACAACAACGGTTTATTGAGGTGGGTTACCGTAGTGGCGGCAACGAGCAAATTACCGGCTCTGTCCCCAAAGAAGCCTTAATGCTGACTAAAGACGAAAACTATGTCGATGTCCGTTTGGCGGTCCAGTATCAGGTGAAAGATGCCAGACAGTTTATTTTTAATATCGTCAATCCTGCGGCAACCTTGAAGCAAGTGACTGAAAGTGCGCAACGCGGCGTCATTGGCGGCAGTACGATGGATTTTGTGCTGACCGAAGGACGCAGTGAAATCGTCACGCAGATTAAAAAAGAAATTCAGGACGTTATGGACAGTTACCAGTCTGGTATCCAGGTGACCAGCGTCAATCTCCAGGATGCGCAACCGCCTGAACAAGTGCAAAATGCGTTTGCCGATGCGATTAAAGCGCGTGAAGATGAACAGCGTTTAATCAACGAAGCAGAAGCCTACTCGAATGATGTGGTGCCTAGGGCACGTGGTGCGGCGGCAAGAAAAATGCAGGAAGCGGAAGGCTACAAGGAACAGGTGATTGCCCAGGCTGAAGGTGAAACCAGCCGTTTTTCAAAATTGTATGCCGAATATAGCAAAGCACCCGATATTACGCGCAAACGGCTTTATATCGAATCGATGGAAACGGTTTTATCTGAAACCAGCAAGATTATGGTCGATGTTAAAGGTGGCAATAACCTGATTTATTTGCCGCTGGATAAAATGCTTGAACACAAACCATCCAATCAACCGGCTAACAGCGCAGTACAAGCGAGTGCTGATCAAATACAACCACAATTACAGCCGCAATCGATTGTGGCGGATGAGCATGGCGTTGATCGGTCTTCAACGCGCGGCCGTGACACAAGGGGACGCTAATGGTACAGAATAAAATAGCAATAGGTATAGCAGGTGCGCTTCTAGTCATTGGCATGATGAGCGTATTTACCGTTTACGAAACCGAAAAAGCCATTAAATTCCGTCTCGGTGAAATTGTAAAAAGTGATTATGGCCCCGGACTGCATTTTAGAATCCCGTTGATAAACAACGTAAAATTGTTTGATGCCCGCATTCAGACGATGGACTCAAGGCCCGAGCGCTTCTTGACTGCCGAAAAGAAAAACGTCATTGTTGATTCGTTTGTCAAATGGCGCATTGGCGATGTGACAAAATTTTATACCGTGGTTGCCGGCGATATAGACCAGGCCAATTTACGGCTGGATCAGATTATCAAAGATGCTTTTCGCGGTGAATTCAGCAAACGTAATATTAAACAATTGGTGTCAACCGATCGTAGCGCCATCCGTGAGCTATTAATCAAAAACTCCAAAGTGGTCGCCGCTAATTTAGGCATGGAAATTCTTGATGTTCAGGTGATGCGTATCGATTTACCGGAAGAAGTCAGCGCGTCAGTTTTTAGCCGGATGGAAGCCGAACGCGAGCGGGTCGCGCGTGAGTTCCGCTCCCAAGGTGCGGAAGCTGCCGAACGGATACGCGCAGACGCTGACCGCCAGCGGGTTGTCACCCTCGCCAATGCCTATCGTGAAGCGGAAAAACTACGCGGTGAAGGCGATGCCAGATCAGCGGAAATCTATGCCCAAGCCTACAGTCAGGACACTGAGTTTTTTGCTTTTTACCGTAGCTTGAACGCTTATAAAAAGACCTTTTCCAGCTCAAGCATGATGGTGCTGGATCCTGATTCTGAGTTTTTTCAATATTTCAAAAAGCAGAAATAGACCGTTAAACAATTCTTTTGCAACACCAAAACGCTCCGCCTAACGGGGCGTTTTGTTTGAGTGGACATACGATATGCAGCAAGCCATAAAACAAAAAAACTCCTGGCTTTTGCCGGATGGCATAGAAGAAGTTTTGCCAGTCGAGGCAAGGCATCTGGAAAGTCTGCGCAATAAACTATTGGCGCTCTTTGACTGCTGGGGTTATGACTTGGTTATCCCACCGTTCATCGACTTCCTCGATTCCTTATTGACAGGCACAGGGCATGATCTGGATCTGCAAACCTTCAAACTGACGGATCAGGTCAGCGGTGAAATGCTGGGTGTCAGGGCGGATATGACACCGCAGGTTGCCAGAATAGATGCGCATAACCTTAAGCACGAATGGCCTACCCGTTTGTGCTATGCCGGCACGGTCTTGCGTACACGCGGCGATCCTTTGGAAAAAACCCGCAGCCCAATGCAAATAGGTGCTGAAATTTATGGACATACCGGACAGGAAAGCGATATGGAAGTGATTTGCCTGATGCTGGAAATGCTGGCAATAGCCGGTCTTCAGAATGTCCATCTGGATTTAGGGCATGTGGGTATTTACCGCGCGTTATCAGAACAAGCGAATTTGACTGAGATCCAAGAAAGCGAATTGTTTGATGTTTTGCAGCGTAAAGCCAGACCAGAGTTGAAAGAATTGATGACCAGTTTAGACATTGATAGCGAGCTTAAGCTAATGTTTTTGACCTTGCCGGAACTCAATGGCGACCAAGACATGCTAACTAAGGCCCGCCTTGTATTTGCAAAAGCGAGTAATGAAGTTAAACAGGCACTAGCCGATTTGACGGCAATTGCCGAAAAACTCGCGGCGCGTTTCCAAGGGTTGGCCATCAGTTTCGATTTGGCTGAATTGCGCGGTTATCATTATCATACCGGCGTTGTTTTTGCCGCTTTTGTGCCGTCGGTTGGCAGGGAAATTGCCAGAGGCGGACGCTATGACAATATCGGCGCCGTGTTTGGACGGGCGCGTCCGGCGACCGGTTTTAGCGCAGACTTAAAAGTATTGTCAGCACTGAGTAAACAATCTTTTCAGTCTGAAAAACGCGGACTTATTTTTGCGCCGTGCCTTAACGATGCTGGGTTACATGAAAAAATAAGGGACTTGCGCGCGCAGCAACAGGCCGTGGTCCAGCAGCTGCCGGGGCAATCTGGCGGTGCCAAAGAACTGGGCTGCACCGCTGTTTTAGAACAAGAACATCAAAACTGGGTTGTAAGGCCCTTAGCTTAGACTGGAATCAATATGGGAAGCATTATGGGAAAAAACGTCATTGTTATCGGCACTCAATGGGGTGACGAAGGAAAAGGTAAACTGGTTGATTTATTAACCGAGCAAGCACAGGCCGTCGTGCGTTTTCAGGGTGGGCATAATGCGGGGCATACGCTGGTTATAAAAGGTGAAAAAACCGTTTTGCACCTGATTCCGTCCGGCATACTCAGGGATAATGTGCAATGTATGATTGGTAATGGTGTTGTTTTATCGCCGAATGCCTTGCTGGAAGAAATTGAGGTTTTGGAAAAAGCGGGCATTTCAGTCAGAAACCGCTTATTAATCAGCGAAGCCTGCACATTGATCTTACCCGTCCATATTGCCATTGATCAGGCGCGTGAAAAGTCGCGTGGCAGCAAGGCGATAGGCACAACCGGGCGTGGCATCGGCCCTGCTTATGAAGATAAGGCCGGACGCCGGGGGCTACGTGCAGGGGATTTTTGTAACGCACAAGGCTTTGCTGAAAAACTTAAGGAGTTGCTTGAGTACCATAACTTCATGCTGACCAACTATTATCACGTTGATGCCGTCGATTACCAGAAAACGCTGGATGAGGCGCTGGCGCTGGGTGAACAGATCAAGCCTATGCTGTGTGATGTCAGCGAAACCTTGTACAAACATCAGGCTGCCGGAAATAACTTATTGTTTGAAGGCGCCCAAGGCGCTTTGCTGGATATAGATCACGGCACGTTCCCTTATGTCACGTCATCCAGCACGACGGCAGGCGGCGCGGCGACCGGCAGCGGCTTAGGCTTGCTTGATTTTGATTATGTGCTTGGCATTACCAAAGCGTATTCAACCCGTGTCGGCAATGGCCCATTCCCCAGCGAATTACATGATGCCAATGGCGAACATCTTAGCGTAAAGGGCTTTGAATACGGTGCGACCACTGGCCGTAAACGCCGCACTGGCTGGTTTGATGCGGTTGCGATGCGCAAGTCCGCAAAACTCAACAGCTTAAGCGGCATTTGCCTGACCAAACTGGATGTGCTGGATGGTCTTGAAACCATTGGCATTTGCACCGCCTACAGACTGAATGGTTCGGTCACAGAAACCGCCCCTTTGGGCGCGGATCAATATGGACAGTGCCACGCGATCATTGAAGAAATGCCGGGCTGGACAGAAACAACAGCCGGAGTCACTGATTTTGAAGTGCTGCCTGAAAATGCCAAAGCGTATATCAAACGTATCGAAGCGTTGGTGGGCGTTAAGGTGACTATCCTGTCCACAGGGCCGGATAGGGATGAAACCATAGTTTTGGAGCATCCCTTCGCTTGAATGCCCGAGTGCGTGTTTCGTTCCTCAGCACATCTGTAGGGACGTTGTAATGCAACGCCCCTACAACCTCATGCCGTCAGAACTCTTCCCAACTATCATCGCTATCGCCGCTGGAAATTACCGGCGGCTTTTTACTTGCACTTGCCTTAACTGGGGTTGCTTCTTTTCGTGCTGGTGCGGCCTTTAAAGTTCTGCCAGACGACTTGACACCCTGCAATTTAAAATGCCCTACGGTATTTAACAGTTGTTGCGTTTGTTCTTCCATCGATTCTGCTGCAGCGGCGGATTGCTCCACCAGGGCGGCATTTTGCTGGGTGACATCATCCATTTGGCCGATAGCTTGATTGACCTGTTGGATACCCGACGTTTGTTCAACTGACGCCGCGCTAATTTCAGACATGATAGTGCTCACATTATGGATGGCATTAACGATTTCCTTCATGGTTTGACCTGCTTGGGCAACCAGTTTGCTGCCATCCCGGACTTTACTCTCCGAATCATGGATCAATTCTTTAATTTCTCCGGCGGCCTTTGCAGCGCGTTGGGCCAGATTGCGCACTTCTACCGCAACAACGGCAAAGCCTTTGCCGCTATCGCCCGCACGGGCCGCTTCCACCGCCGCATTCAGGGCAAGAATATTGGTTTGGAAAGCAATATCATCAATAACCGAAATAATATCCCCGATTTTGTGTGAAGACTGGTCAATATCCTCCATCGTCGTAACCACCATCCCCATCACACTGACACCTTTAGCTGCAATGTCCGACGCTTCAACCGCCTGCAGGTTGGCCTGCTTGGCATTTTGACTGTTGGCTTGCACGGTAGTGGTCAGCTCTTCCATGCTTGCTGCGGTTTGCTCCAGGCTGGCCGCCTGCTCTTCGGTGCGATGCGACAGGCTGTTATTACCTGCCGCAATTTCCCCGGCGGCAGTATGGATAGTGTCGGATGCCGCTATGATTTGGCCGATCATATCCGTGAGCTTTTCCACCGTGGCATTCGAATCATCTTTAAGTTGCCCAAACGTACCGGAATAGTCATTAGTGATCTTTTCCGTCAGATCGCCGCGGGCCAATGCTTCAAGCACACGCACGACTTCATTCAAACCGGTATGGCTGGTGTCCATAAGCCGGTTAATGCTCTGCGCCAAAGACAGGAAGAAGCCGTCCTTGCCCTGCTCATTAATGCGTTGGCTGAAATCGCCATGTGCCGCACTATTCACCACGTTCCCGATCTCCTGCTCGATTTTGACCTCAATACTCCTGTCCAGCCATTCAGCGACAAAACCAACGCGCTCGCCCTCTTCACTAATGACAGGATTGGCAACCACAATCATGCTGTGACCGCCGATCATAAGTTCGGCACGATACGGGCCGGTTAATCTTTCCAGCACCCCGCGCTGATGCGCGGGATTTTTATGAAAACGATCTATATTGCTGCCGATCAGTTCATCGGCATTAAAATGGGGTATCTG
>JAUYEP010000248.1 GCA_030689765.1 Methylovulum sp. | reverse complement strand
CAACCACGTCCTAACCGCTGATTCACTGCGGAAACTATCACCTGTTTGTAAGGCTGCCAGTAGTGTTTCTTGTACAGCGTCTTCGGCAACCGCTTCATCATGCAGCTGTAACAAAGCGTAACGTAACAGGATGGTTCGGTGGTTGTTTAAGTGTTCATTATTCATCGGTTAGCTTTTGTATAGATGGACATTTGACTGAGCCGAAGCTACAAAAAACAGGTAGTCCCTACAAATCAATGCAGGTGGTAATATTTATCAATTTTTGACATAGTGCAGCGCCAAACTTTGCTGCACTTATGGTATGAACCACACACCCACCAAACTTAATGTCGAATCAAAATTATTTTGCCCAAGACGCGATTGTCCTTGCTATCAATCTTTGGATAACAACATAACCAAAGACGGCGTCTACACGACCAAAAATGATGGGGTGGCCCGGCAGATGTTTAACTGCGGAAAAGGAGGGCACCGCTTTTCTGAAACCGGTTACTGTGATTTATTTGGTAAGCACGGCAGTTTTAAAGAATATGAACAAATGTGCAAGTTAAGCTGCTATGGCTTATCGGCTGATGCCATAGCGGATGTGTTGCTCAAAGATACCCGGACCATTGCAACATGGCAACGGGGTGTGAGTAAAAAAGCCAATCGATTTCATGACGTTATCTGCTTATCGATAACATTGACTGTGCTGTTTATACAGATGGACGAGTTGTGGTCGTTTTTGAGAAACAAAAACAGCCAGTTGTGGGTGTTTGTTGGCTTCGAAGTTGACTCCCGCTTTTGGATGAACTTTGAGTTAGGTAGCCGCACCACGCATACCGCAACCAAACTGGTGACTCGGATAAAACACTACATCGGCAAGTTGTCCCGGATTAATCCATTAAAGGTCACGACTGACAAGCTGGCGGCTTACAAAAATGCGCTACAGTCCGTGTTCACTGGCATAGACTATGTTTATCTGCAAATCGTTAAGAAAAGGGTAAAAATGCGCTTAGTCACCGTCAAGAAGTGTTTTGTGAAAGGGACTGAAGCGGATTTTAAAGGAAAAACCCAGAACACCTCTTATATTGAACGCTTTAATCTGACGCTAAGGCAACGGGTGTCTTATTTGCAAAGAAAAACATTGGGTTATTGCAAAAAGAAAGCAACAATACGGATGTTCTTTGGATTAACCTCTATGACTACAACTATCGATGCCATCATAAAAGCTTAAGGCGGCCACTTACAGTTCCTGGCACGTCGCGGTTCCAAAAAAAATGGACGCATCGGACACCTGCCATGGCAATGGGATTGACTCAAGAAGCATTAACTTGGAGATTCTTATTTGTGATGCCAATTCCGGTAACCCGTTGATAAAAACCAACCTGCATTGATTTGCAGGGACTACCAAAAAACACAACAATCACCTGCTTTTGGACGTAGTACAGCATGGCAGTTTTCACATTCATAAAACCACTGACAGGCATCGGTTGGCATGGTTTCAGTCTTTACATGACCGCATTCTGGGCAAGTTATGGTTGATTCAAGGATTATTTCTTGTGCCATTATTTTTTTATCCTATTTCAAAGTTGCTAGATAGCGGAACAGTTCAAGTCCTTTCCTGACTAGAAATGACCCTATCAATTTATTGATACTGGGTTTGTTTTCTGCAACACAAACAGCTTCAACGCTTGAATAGGTTGATGTGCTATAAGGCACAAAATAAGTCAAGGTAATTTTGATGAACTCTCTCGTCGATAATCCATTGCTCAGTATTACGTCACCGTGATTAATTAGCATCAGAATTGAGCCTACCAACAGCGCAACTTTGATTGCTCGCATAAAAATATCTCTTCGCCTAGCACAACAAAACCAATCAGTTAGCATTCAGTCTCTCCACTAAGTGTGTCGAAGAAGTTACAATCATGCTGATTTTGACGATAAGTTATTCTTCTCCAGCATTTTAAAATTTGCTAAACAGCACTGACCAGACGGGTTTTTAATCTCACAAGCACAATCGCCAGATTTTGTTTTTTGAATGACAAAATTTTTGATGGGTTCGGCATTATTAGCAGTCAACGCCGATAAATACTGCTCTGTGTTTATATCAAAACAATAACAAAGTTTATCGTCCTCTATTTCCTGATAAGTTCTTAAAGACTGCTTGGCAATAATGTGACCCGTGCTGGAAAAATAACCAACGGAACAGTCTTTAGCGGGACAGAAATAATACGTTTCCTGAAACACTGCCTGATTCTCTGGAAACTTTACTTGATGGTAAAGGGTTTTATGTTCAACACTTTTACAGGATTCGCCACACTGTGGACACATTCCAGTAATGATTTTAGTGGCATGATTTGAACAACACGAAGACATGGTTTACCTCAAATATTAGGGGGTGTTTTTTAGCACGGTGGCAGGATAGCCGACATTTTCCGTGGCTTTTAAAAGGCTTTCTACTTTTGTCAGTTGGTCATCAAAACTCACCGCTGCTGTTTTACTTTCATAGCTGACAGTCACTGATTTGACCCCCTCAACTTTTTGCAGACTTTTCTTGACGGTAACGGGACAGACAGCGCAGGTCATACCCGAAATAGACAATATCACGGATTGTTCAGCGGCAAACAAAAGCCCTGATTGTGCTAATAAAAGCAAAAAAAGCGTGTTTTTCATGTTGTTACCCATAAATGAATGCAATTAAATACGGTGATGCAATAGCCGCTATAACCACAGCCACAACACCCCAAAATAAGTTTTTAGTTAGACGCTGAGTTGATGGCTTTGCACACACTTTGTCTTCGTCACAACAGGGTTCTGCGACTGGCAGATAAAGCTTAAAATAAGCAATAACCAGTGCAAAAATGGCTATCACGATGAATAGCGGACGATAAGGCTCAAGTGCGGTTAAGTTACTAACCCACGCCCCGCCAATGCCCAATGACAATAAAATCAACGGCCCGACACAACAAAGTGATGCCGCAATACCCGCAAGAAAACCGCCTATTAAGGGAAAGTTAAATTTTTCTGACATTTCTTTAAACTCCTATAATTTGTTAGTGGTGTTGATGAGTATAAACTCTGTACCTAAGTACAGAGTCAAGCCATAATTAGCGTTTTGTAGAGCGGTAATAACAGGGCATTCTTGACGGTTTGAAGTGGACTCACACGATTGAATGAGATTTTCCAATGTATTGGCTATGGCTTGTAAATCGTGCAGTTTATTATTGACTATGGCTAACTTATGCGTGGCAAGTTCTTTTATTTCCGCACAGTTACCGTCCCCCAACGCTAACAGAGTAGAAATTTCACTAAGACTAAAGCCGAGTTCTTTAGCACGTTGAATAAACAGTAGCCTTGCTATCAGGTTTTCAGAATAAACGCGATAGCCAGACAGTGGTTTTTCAGGTTCATCAATAAGCCCAATACGCTGGTAATAACGTATTGTTTCAATACCGATACCTGCTTTTTGGGCGGTTACACTAATGGTTAATGGTTTTTCTGACATTGCCGTGTAAAAACGTCTACTTCATTCGCTGTTGAATCAGCCACGCATCCAGACTCAACCGCCCAGAGCCACTCAATAACAAAGAGGTCAGCATGAATAAATACATTAACGGCAGTTTGTAATTACCGTAGCCTTGATCGGTAATCGC
>JAUYEP010000234.1 GCA_030689765.1 Methylovulum sp. | reverse complement strand
GCGCCCCTTACCGTAACGTTAGGCTTTCTGGGGTGTAGGTTTCAGCTTTCGGTTTGCCTTCGTTAGCTTCGGTGGTTGCGGGCAGTTTTTTGGTTTGGTTCGGGCTTCTGTTACAAGCTTGCTGCTTGGGTGTGTTTTTTGCGGGCATCGGCAAGTTGGGTGGTGTCGCACAGTCGGATGCGTTTGCGTCATGCGCGGGGTAACTTGGGTAGCGTTTATGTGGCTTGGGTTTGCCGCGCACGACGCAAGCCGCGAGTCCGGTGTTTAGTTAGCGCACGGTGTATGATTTAGCTTTTTTGTCTGCGTCGGTTTAAGTTTCGGTGCGTTACCCTGCCTAACATGGCGGTCAAAGGGATTTAGGGTTTCGCCGACCTGGTGCGGTTTTGAAGTTTTGTGTGTTTCAAGGTTCAGTGGCTTCGTTAATCTTCTGTGATCGGCACGCCCATTACCTTTACGTTAGGCAAAACCAACCTGGAGAAAACGATGTTCAAAATTAAAGCGTTAGTGCTAATCGGTGTGCTGGTAATTAGCGGAACAGCATCATCTGACGTTATACCATCTTCATACGTTAGTACAGATGGAGATGGAGATTCCTATATGGATGATACTGGAAAACAACTTGCTGACGGTCTCATTGGCGATAATTTATATTACACGGATTTTGGTAATGGAGCTGCTTATGAATGGGTTGGATGGATGACAGCTAATCCAACTATAAACTTTAAATTTGATACCCCTGTTAAATTGTCTCAAGTTTTAATTGGGTTTAACCGACATGAGCGTTATGGTGTTTTTCTTCCAAAAACTGTAACAATTGCCGGTAAATCATTTGCACTGAAAGGTACCGAGATAGGAGATTGGAAGCGTGGGTTTCTTAAATTTAACGCCCCATTTAATGGCACAGATTTAACTATTACTCTAAAAGATGATGATTCCAATCGCTGGATTTTTGTTGATGAAATAAAATTCATTTCTCCAGCCATTCAAGGCACCGCCCCTTGGGTAACTGCCCACACTGTTATTTGCCAAAATACCACGCAAAATAAAACAGTAACAATTCCAAAAACAAAATCGTCAGCTTGGAACTGTGAAAAAGCAGGGCTTGCCGTGAAATCTGGCGATAAAGTCAAAGTGACGATTGAAGGCACGAAATATTGAGTTATGTTGTAATAGGGTTGGCATGTGTCCATGCCCAACCCTAATATTTTGATAGGACGAAAATGAATGGCTAGCAGTGTCTATATCGAGACATCCATTATCAGCTACCTGACCAGCCGGACAAGCCGGAGCCTGATAGGTGCTGCGCGGCAACAGCTTACCCAAGCGTGGTGGGATGTCCGCTTAAACTATGACCTTTATATTTCCGAGGTGGTATCGCGGGAATGCGCGGCTGGTGATTTGGATGCCGCAAAAAAACGGCTGGATGCGATAGAAGGATTGGGCCTTCTTCGGGTTTCTGCGGAAGCTATTGAAATCTCCAAGGCCTTGGTGGCGCGTAACATTGTTCCTGCCAAAGCCGCCGAAGATGCCCTACATATTTCCATTGCAACGGTTCACGCCATGGATTTCCTGTTGACGTGGAATTGCAAACACATCGCGAACCCAGAAATTCAAAAGCGCATTGCCTTATATCTCGAAGAACAGGGATTGTTTTTACCCTTTATTTGTACTCCCGATGAATTACTTGGAGCTGATGATGAATGACGAAATAATGGCTGAAGTCCGGGCAATACGCGAAGCCCATGCCGCAAAATTTAATTTTGATTTAGATGCCATTTATGACGACATAAAACGTAGCGAAGCGGAACACATCGCCCGTGGCGCAAAATTCATCGACCCGCCACCATCAACGCCTGGCATACCGCGCTCGGTATATCAGCGAATCCGCTTCTTTCATATCCCTACAAAAGCAGAATCAACGTAGCCGGGCAACGGCGTGGGTTGGGTTGAGTCTTTTTGCAACCCAACTTCTCAGGCTAATCAGGTGCTTTTGTTTGGTGGTGGTTTGGCTTTGGCGGGTATTGCCCGGCCTAACAAGTCAGTCAAAGGGACGCGCCGCCCGTTGGCGGTTTTGGAGTTTTGTTTTTATCAAGGTTCGGCGGCTTCGTTTAAGCTCAGTGAGCGGCGCGCCCCTTACCGTAACGTTAGGCTTTCTGGGGTGTAGGTTTCAGCTTTCGGTTTGCCTTCGTTAGCTTCGGTGGTTGCGGGCAGTTTTTTGGTTTGGTTCGGGCTTCTGTTACAAGCTTGCTGCTTGGGTGTGTTTTTTG
>JAUYEP010000228.1 GCA_030689765.1 Methylovulum sp. | reverse complement strand
CAACCGCTAAAATTACAGTTTCCAGCTCATCGCCTTTTTTGAAGTCACGAACCGAGGCTTCGCCTTCATCTGCCCAGGAAATATCGGACATGTGAACCAAGCCGTCGATACCGCCATCCAGGCCGATGAAAATACCAAAATCAGTAATTGATTTGATTTTCCCTGAAATTTTATCGCCTTTATTGTGTGTTGCAGCAAAATCATCCCAAGGATTGGTTTTGCACTGTTTCATGCCTAAAGAGATACGACGACGTGCTTCGTCAATTTCAAGAATCATCACCTCTACTTCGTCACCCAAAGAAACCACTTTAGATGGATGTACGTTCTTGTTTGTCCAATCCATTTCAGAAACGTGAACCAAACCTTCGATACCTTGCTCGATTTCAACGAAAGAGCCGTAGTCAGTCAGGTTAGTTACCTTACCGAACATGCGTGTACCTTGTGGGTAGCGACGTGCCAAACCATTCCAAGGGTCATCACCCATTTGCTTGATGCCGAGAGAAACGCGATTCTTCTCTTGGTCAAACTTCAGAATCTTCGCTTCAACTTCGTCGCCAACAGTCAACACTTCAGATGGGTGCTTCACGCGACGCCATGCCAAGTCAGTGATGTGCAACAGGCCGTCAATACCGCCCAAGTCAACGAATGCGCCGTAGTCGGTGATGTTCTTAACGATACCCTTAACGATTGCGCCTTCTTTCAGATTTTCCAGCATTGACTCACGGTCAGCACCTTGAGACGCCTCCAACACTGCGCGGCGCGATACCACCACGTTGTTGCGCTTGCGATCCAGCTTGATAACCTTCAATTCCATCGTCTTATTTTCGTATGGAGTGGTGTCTTTAACTGGACGTGTATCCACCAACGAACCTGGCAAGAAAGCACGGATGCCGTTAACCATGGCAGTCAGACCGCCCTTAACTTTACCGCTGACATAACCTTCAACAATGCGACCTTCTTCCATCGCTTGCTCAAGATCAATCCAAGCAGCCAAGCGCTTGGCTTTTTCACGAGACAAACGTGTTTCACCATAACCGTTTTCCAGCGACTCAATCGCTACGGTAGTGAAATCACCTGCTTTAACTTCAATATTGCCTGCTGCGTCTTTAAACTCTTCAACAGGAATAAAACTTTCGGACTTAAGTCCTGCATTAACAACAACTACGTTTTGCTCAATACGCACAACTTGCGCAGTGATCAATTCGCCAGCGCGCATTTCTTTACGCGTCAAACTCTCTTCAAACAGGGAGGCAAAACTTTCCATTTCGACGACATCGTTCATTTTCGATTTACTTTCAGCTATTCCCGCAGAGCGGTGGTTAGTTAATCATCCTAAAGGGCGGGGAGCCAATCAGGGCTAGTCTTCAATTTACCGCATGGTAGCGATCCAACACTTGTTGCACCGCCTGCTCGATATTCAGAGTGGTTGTATCCAACAAACTCGCACCTTGCGCCTGTTGCAGAGGAGCCACACTACGTTGAGTATCTCGCTCGTCGCGTGCCTGTATGTCCTGCAAAAGGGCGCGCATATTAGCATCCAATCCTTTTTCTTTCAACTGCTTATAACGACGTTCGGCACGCGCCTCGGCGCTGGCTGTCAAAAATATTTTCAGTACCGAATCAGGGAATACCACCGAGGCCATATCTCGACCATCTGCCACTAGTCCAGGCGCTTGACGGAATGCATGCTGCTTATCTAATAATGCAGCACGAACCTTGGGCAAGGCGGCAATTTTGGAGGCAGCGGCACCACTTTCCTCAGTACGCAACTCATCTCCCACTTTTACGCCGTCTAGCCAAATATCTGAGCCTTCGAAGCGAATATCTATTTTCTCAACCAATTCATATAGTTGCAACTCGTCCGCCAGAGCAACGCCGCGCCGCTGCGCTGCCAATGCCAGTAAGCGATACAGCGCGCCACTATCCAAATAGTGCATACCCAGCGCTGTCGCCACACGTTGCGCGACCGTACCCTTGCCGGAAGCGGAGGGGCCGTCGATAGCAATAACAGGAATTGAATTAGTCACAGTTGCAAACACCTTAAAATAATCAGGGAAAGTTTTAGCCACACATTTCGGATCGTTGATACGTACACCCGTGCTACCAAACGCAGCCAGCGAGAAGCACATCGCCAT
>JAUYEP010000209.1 GCA_030689765.1 Methylovulum sp. | reverse complement strand
ATGGCGGCCTCATGCCGGACCCAACAATAATCGTGAAGGCCGAAAGGGCTGATAGCGGCGCATAGTATATACAAATGACAGGAATCAATGCACCCGTTTTAATTCATTGGCCTGTAAACACCGCGTTTAGTTACTATTCAGTACCCCTCTTTGGATAAGAGGGGATAGGGGAGATTTTATTAGATAAATCCCCCTCTGCCCCCTCGCTTTGCTCTCCCCCTTTTTCAAAGGGGGAAGTGATTACTTACGTCAGGTTTTGGTAATGACTGGATTAACAGCGTTGTTTTATCCAACACGGCCAAAGCGTCGGCAATAACGGCAGTGCCATTATCGTTATCAGCAGCGGCTTTTACAATTAACCGTGCGCTAACACATAGCCGCAATGCGCTTACCGTGCTGTTGTTGCGTTTGCCGCAGGAAACGGGTTGCCCCAGTTGGCAGCGCAGGGCGGCAATCGGTGACGCGAAGGTGCCATTCAAATGGATTGGCAGTTGTTGGTAAATCTGCAACGTTTCTTCTGCGTTTAGAGGCGTCCGCTCCGCATCAGCATGATAAAGCAGAAAAGGGAAAATGGTTTGGAGGTGATCCCAGTTATTGGCTGCTATCAAAGGACGGCGGTCGAGTTTGAGTACAGGTAAGGGTTCAAAAAATGGATCATCATTCAAACGCTGTTGAACGGCTGATTCAAAGGCATGAAGAAAGCCAATGATAAATGCTTGAGATAGTCCGCAAAATAGCCGCAGCTCCTGCAAAGCGGCTTCCCAGCGTAACAACAAACCAAAATTGGCGGTTTGTGCAAGGTGTTCTGGCATTGTCCAGTTTGAAGGCCAATCTGCACGGATTGAACAGGCAATCAGCGCTGCCGGAAACGGACGGCGTTGTAACTGTTTTGCAGTTTGTGGCGAAATCAGCAGCGCCGCCGAAAAAGACGGGCCCGTCAGGAATTTTGAGCCGGTCAGCGCAATCATGAAACCTTGTTCCAGATAGGCGCGTAATGTCGGTGGTGCGATACGGAATTGGCAGGCATCGACTAAGACGTCAATCTTATCCTGAAAACGATGGTGTAGCGCCATTACGCAGCGCGGGCTTGGCGCGATTAATCCCGTCTTGGATTGGTCGATGAGAATCAGCAGTACGCGTTGACCTGAGGCAAGCGCAGTGCTGACCAGCGATTCCACTTCTGCATCAATCTCGGCTTGTGGCCTGGGATTGCCGTCATCAAGCCGGACAGACACAGGCATCATTTCCGGCGCGTGACTGCCCAGGTTTTCGGCAAGGCGGCTTCCATCCAGCGCAGCGGCGACGCCCCGGCCGGTTTCATTGGCCTCTATCATCACGATACGGGCGGGCAGGGTTGCGCCGCTGCCTGCATATTGGGCGGCAATGCTATGGACATCGGTGCCTGATGGCGAGAATATTACGCGGGTGGAATCGGGCAATCCGCATAATTGCAGCAATTCCATGCGGACACGCCCGATTTCACGGGTATAAACCAGCGCGGATGATGCGCAGTTGATAGCTGCCAGCAAGCGCTGGCGCAGTTGCCCAGCACAGTCATAGCCTGCCGTGGAAATGGCCGATGCCGTGGATGAGCCATAATCCAGTAGCTCCTGGTCTGGATAGGGCCTACATCCGTAGGCATTCAAACCACTGAGGACATCCAGGGCAATCCGTGCATCGCCGCCTGCCGTCAAAAGCTGCGTCGTGATCGGCAGGCTTTCCCGTGTAGCTTCTGCCTTCGGGTATGATGTTTCCACAGATTTACAGCACGCCATGCGGCATGGCATTCAGCAGCATTTGACGGAATGCTGTGAACACTTTGCGCATTTGCGGTTGCTTGTAAGGGAACAATTCGACCGGATCGAGTGCATGGACAATCATGCAGCTATCCACTTCAAAAATCAGCAATTCGCCATCGGGCGTTTCGCCGCAATCAATACCCAGATAATCCAGACCCATACGCTCATTAATGCCGTGGAATGCTGCGCTATGTTTAACGGCAAAACCGGTGTCGAAACCAGCCATGACCCGCGCTTCCTCGGCGCGTTTCCCGACGCTTTCCGCCATGCCCGCATTCAGGTAATGGATCATCCAGTGTTCAGAGATGCCAAGATGACAAATAAACGGGCGGCCTTCTATCAAGACAATGCGGTATTTTTTAAACAAGCCATCGCGTCCGCGATAATCGATAAATCGCGACACGTAGAATTCTCTATCGGTATGCGCCTGTAAATAATAGTCCAGCGCTTTAGCATCGGCTATTTTCTCCAAACCCTGGCCAGCGTGGGAATCAACCGGGCGGACAATAATCGGGTAATCAGCGTCTTCAAACAGGCTTTTGATAGGCACAACGCGCTGGCTGATCTGCTCCAGCGAGTGCCTGTCCACGCGCACGGTAACCGGCATCATGACACCCGACACCGATTTGAGCAATCCGCACACCTGGTCACGGGACAATAGGGCGATGCGTGCCGGTGGGTTCAGTACCGGTTGTTGCCATGAGGCGAGGGAGGTCTCCAACGATTTCAGCAGTGGCATATTGTCATCGGACTGGGCAATCGCGACAAACAGCACATCATGATCCGGCAGTTGGGCGGGTAAAGGCTGATATTCTGTGACATAAACCAAAATCAGCGCAACATCGGCGTCTTCCAACAGAAATTCCAGGGGCGTATTCGCCATCAAATCGCCCGCGCTCATGAGGGCGCAGACGCGGATATTGGTTTGGTCGCCCGTCGTCGGCGGCCTATAAACCGGTTGGCTAGCGATAGCGTCTGCCTGCATCAGCAGCGCCAGCCCGCGGTTTCCGCGCAATTGCAAAACCGTCGATAAGTCCATCAAGGTATTGGCGTTTGGATTGGTTTTGGCTTGCCCGATCAGTTCCGTACCCAATGGTGCGAGATCCACGCCCGAGAAGGCCATGCGCATGAGCTTGGCAAGGCCGATCAACGGTGTGGGTGTAGGCTTAATATCAGTCATTATTTTCCCTGGGCTTGGGTTGTTAGGTTGTTGTTTTCGGCTATCTTGCCAAAGGCCAGCGTTGCCTCAATCAGCGCATCGATGTCGCTTGCCGTGGTGCGATGGTTGACGATTGCGGCGCGAATCGCAAGTTTGCCTTGCAGTGTTGTTGTTGACGGCGCAGCGATACCGGATTCCTGCAATGCGATAACAATCTTAGCGTTGATCCGGTTGGCATCCTCGCTGCGATAGCGAAAGCAGACAATATTCAAAGCCACCGGCGCGAGCAGCTCCAATTGCGGGGTGGATTCGACACGCTGTTTTAAATACTGCGCCAGTGTGCAGGTGTTTGAAATAATCTGCCCCAATTTTTCCGGGCCATACACTTTTATCGTGAACCAGATTTTGAGCGCCCTGAACCCGCGTGAAAGTTCGGGCCCCAAGTCACATGGCCACGGCGAACCTGCGGCTAAACCGCGCGTTTCCCGCCTTAAATAAGCTGCGGGGGAAGCGAAGGTATCAAGCTGATATACGCTGTCCCTTACCAGTATGAAGCCTGCGTCATAAGGGACTTGCCCCCATTTATGGAAATCGAAGGCGATCGAATCGGCGCGTTCTATGCCTTGTAAGCGCGGCGCAATATCTGTTGCCAATACCGCCAGGGCGCCGTAAGCGCCATCAACGTGAAACCACAGTTTTTCGCGTCCGGCAAGTTCTGCAATAGCGGCTAGCGGGTCGATGGCGCCGACATCTGCGGTACCTACGGTAGCCGCAATAAAAAACGGGGTTAGCCCTGCGGCTTTATCGGTTGCGATAGCCACCGCAAGTGCCGCGACATCCATTTGGTGGTGTTCATTAACTGGAATCATGCGTAATGCGTCGCTGCCTATGCCGGCCAAATCCATTGCCTGGGCAATGCTGATATGGGCGCTGGTGGAGGTGTAAGCCACCAGGCGTAGTTTTGAGGCGGCAATGCCGGTTTGGCGCACGGCTGGGCCCAACAGCGCGGTGCGGGCTATCAGGACGCTGATAAGATTCGCCATAGACGTGCCGCTTACCAATAGGCCACCGGCTGTTTCAGGGAACGCAAACAGCGTTCGGATCCATTGCACCAGTTGCCGCTCAAGTTCGACAGGCGCCTGATCGCGTCCACCCAGATTAGCGTTCAGACCGGCTGCTAGCATCTCTGCCAACATGCCGACCGGTGTGCCGCCACCATGAACCCAGCCCATAAATCCAGGATGCGTGTTGCCCACGGCATAAGGCAAGATGGTTTTCATGAAATCAGCATGTGCCTCGGCAAGATCGGCGGGGGCATTATCCAGCGTTTGCCGGAAGCTATCACGGACAGCTTGCGGCATGGGTTGCCAGACCGGTTGCCCGCGCAAATGCTCAAGATAATCCAGCATATCATCGAGCATTTGATGGCCTTGCACACGAAAAGCCCGCCAGTCGGAGGGATCTAGCGTATTTTCAGAGGTTTTTAGCATAAGTGTTTGTTCAAAAGGCGTTGGCGTGGGAGGTGGTGCGGGCAGTTTTGTTTATTTTAAGCGTTCTATTAGCAAAAAAATATTTATTAAACAACGGTTGTCAAGATAGCCTTGCGTAAGCCGCTATAAGGACAGCCCTTTTACAGTTAAGAAGGGGAGGGCGGAATATTCGTATTAACACTGATCAGGAGCAAGCTGATGGAAATTAAATCGGAACAGACAATTAGTTACACGATGACTACGGTTAAAACAAGCAGGCAAGAAAAAGTCCCGTCAGAGCCGCCGGTATCTGCGGCAGCGGCTGCCAAAGCACAACTCAATAAGAACATTTTGGAGACGTCCCTCGATGTTAATCTGAGTGTCGGCAATAAACCTATGGCGCTACTGTTAAAGACTGCGCTGGAAGGTATAAACCAAGCGTTACAAGGTGAATTTGGCGATAACGCCATTCAGAAATCATACGGCTCAGGCGTTGATGTTTCATCACAGGCGACAGCAGACCGGATTGTCAGCATGAGCACCGCTTTTTTTGATAAATACCAGACCAATCACCCTGAATTAAGCACCGAAGACGCCGTCAATTCGTTTGTAAAACTGATTGGCAAGGGGATAGACAAAGGTTTTGGTGAAGCCCGCGATATTCTGCAAGGGCTTAATGTATTGAACGGCAGTATTGCAAGTAATATTGACTCGACTTATGAACTGGTGCAAAAAGGCTTAAAGGCATTTGTCGAGAACTATAAACAGCCGGAAACGAACCAGGTTGCGGTTGATACGCCCGAAAAAGCAGGGTAGGGGGCTTCGGTATCAATCCCATAAACTTAAAAGCGGCGGGCATGGCTGGGATGGCATGATGATGCCGTCTTAACAGACATCTTGGCTCAGGGTTTTTATGGGGTAGCCTTGGTTGAAGTTGATTTGTGCCCTTGCGGATGCTAGGGTACAGCTTCAAATTAAAATAGAGGCTAAACATGATTCTGGCAGGTGATATAGGTGGTACAAAAACGGTGTTGTCGTTACTGAGCAAAGAGCCTGACGGTACCCGGGTTTGCCGGGAGGAGCAATCTTTTGCTAGTCAGGATTTCAGCAAATTTGACGATATTCTCGAGGCATTTTTGCCGTCTGGCGTTAAGATAAGCGTCGCCTGTTTTGGCGTGGCGGGGCCAATTGTCAATCAACGTTGTCAAACAACCAATTTGCCGTGGCTGTTGGATGCGGTAGAGCTTATGCAAAAGCTGAGGACTCCGCAGGTAAAATTGTTGAATGATTTGGAAGCTATGGCATTGGGCATGTTGTTTTTGCCGGAAAAGGATTTGCTCGAACTGAATCCCAATGCACAGCCCCAGATCGGCAATATTGCCGTTATCGCCGCAGGAACAGGTTTGGGCGAAGCGATACTCTACTGGGATGGCGACAGTCATCACCCCATCGCGACGGAAGGCGGTCATTGCGATTTTGCACCGCAAACTATCCAGCAGGACATGCTGTTAAGTTACCTTCGAAATATCTACCCTGATCATGTCAGTTATGAGCGTATCATCTCTGGCCTAGGTTTTAGCCATTTATATGATTTTCTTTGTGACCACGATTTTGCAACAGCTTGCCTGGCTGTGCCTGAGCTTGATGACCGTACTGGTGGTAACGACCGCAATGCCATCATTTCCAGACTAGGCATCAATGGTGAAGATCCGCTATGTGCTGAAGCAGTCAGGCTTTTTGTCGAACTCTATGGCGCTGAAGCGGGTAACCTGGCATTGAAGTCGCTAGCGGTGGGCGGTGTTTTTATCGGTGGCGGCATAGCTGCAAAAATTCTACCCGCGATGCAGGACGGCAACTTTATGCAGGCATTTAAAGCGAAAGGGCGCTTCCTTCAGTTGCTCGATAAAATATCGGTCAAATTATCATTAAACCCGCGTACGCCGTTGATTGGTGCTATCAATTATTTTGACCGATAACACGTTTTACCGTGCGGGATTAATAATCCTGCTCATTTTTAGTCTGAAACAAGATATGAGCCATTTTATGGGCCTTGGTTTTTAAATAACCCAGATTGTCAACATTAGCGACGATTTCAATAGGGATACGATTAACAACAGAAATTCCAAGCTTTGTTAACGCGTCTATTTTTTCGGGATTATTGGTAATCAGCTCTATTGATCTTACTTGTAGGTTTTCGAGCATTAATGCAGCAATGCTGTATTCGCGTTCATCGGCCTGATAACCTAGATGAATATTGGCATCGACTGTATCCATACCTCGGTCCTGTAAATTATAAGCCTGTAATTTTTTCAGCAAACCAATACCACGACCTTCCTGACGCAAATAAATTAACACGCCACGTCCAGCTTGTTCAATAAGCTGCATCGCCATATCCAGCTGCTCGCCGCAATCGCAACGCCTTGACCCTAAGACATCGCCGGTAAAGCATTCGGAATGGATGCGCACCGGCACCAATTCTTGCCCAGCGACATCGCCTTTTACCAGCGCAATATGTTCTTTGTCGTCAAGGGTGTTACTGTAGTAATGCAAAATGAATTCGCCATGTCGGGTTGGGATAGGCGTTTGTACTAAATTTTCTAATTGTGGCTTCACGTTAATAACTAAACTTAAATTCATAATCGGCTACCCAGCAATAATGTAAATTGCTTAAATTGCTTAAATTGCTTAAAGGGTGTCACTACATATTTTACATGATGGTGGTATTGTTGGTGTATAAATACGGCGTGTGCTGTAACATCAAATTTTACATAATATACATTATGCGAAGTCTTTATTATATCGGCTCATTTCTTGCGTTAGACGACTTTTAACCTTTTGGAGTCAAAAAAATGGCAAGAATATCAAGAATATCAAGAATATCAAGAATATCAAGAATATCAAGAATATCAAGAATATCAAGAATATCGAGTTTTTACCATACGCGCTGGCATAAAGTCGGGATAAATGAAGAACGCGCAGCCATAGTGACCGGCTGCACAATTGAAGACATTAAAAGGTTTGACCGTGAAGGTATGCCGATTGCTGAAAAGCTGTTATTGCTAGCGCGTTATAAAATTTGATTTAAAAACTTCGACACTGCATTTCAATACGGTTTGAGCCGCTAATAAGCAAATGGACAAGCAAATCAGCCTTTGTAATTTCTTGCAAATCCCAAGGACATGTCGAAGGAAATGTTTTTTCATCCAATCCTGTTTCTTTTTCTGGCTGATGCCGGAAAATAACGTTTTAGTTTTTATCCAACCCACCTAACCTAGGAGCTTTATCATGAAACGCATCACGCTATTATCATTAGACTTGTTTTAACTTTATTAATCAATGAGTTAATGAAAAATAAACTTAATGATGCCTATTTTTAACCTATTGATTTTTATATATTATGGAGTACAAATTTAAAGTTCACTCCGAAACCACCACAAGGTTTAAACA
>JAUYEP010000192.1 GCA_030689765.1 Methylovulum sp. | reverse complement strand
GCAGGGTAACGCACCGAAGCTTAAACCGACACGGACAAAAAAGCTAAATCATGCACCGGACGCTGACCAACACCGAACCTGCGGCTTGCGTCGTGCGCGGCGCACCCAAGATAGACGACGACACCCAAGCCACATCGCGCATGACGCAAACGCATCCGACTGTGCAACACCACCGAACTTGCCGATGCCCGCAAAAAACACACCCAAGCCGCAAGCTTGTAACGCAAGCCCGAAACAAACCAAAAAACTGCCCGCCACACTAAAGCTCACGAAGGCAACCCGAAACCGACAACTTCCACCCCAGAACGCCTAACGTAAAGCTAACCGGGCGCGGCACGGAAAGCCGACAAATAAAACCGCATTATAACCGCGCTCCGGTTGAGCGCCATGTTAGGCTTGGTCGTATTTTTCTGGGATTTGCAATCTCAGCCTACGCGCTGATTCGGATTCTCTGCTTGGTGGAACATGGCTTAACTCCGCCTCAACGTTTAATTGATATTTTTCCTTAAGGTAATGAACTAACTTATCCAAATCATAGGCATGTTCTTTTGCTATGCCGTCTTTTATAGTCCACAATTCTTGCAAAGTTGCATCATTCATCTTCATTTACCCCCATAAGTTCAATCGGTGTAGCTATTTCTGGACAGACAAAACCATGTGCTTGGCAGATTCTTCGTATCATGGGTTTTTTCTGTGCATTGTCGATATGCCTACAATTCCAGGTAAGCAAATAATCCATCCCATGAACTGCGGAAAAGGCAATATGTAAAGCATCATCTAACGCTTTTGTGGGCAGACCGCCTTCTTGAATCAGGACTTTCGATAGTTTCACAACGGACTCGTTTAATGGCAGAACAGGTATATCCGTTAATGCTTCAAGTCGGCGTGATGCCGCCGTACTATCACCCATTCCTGCTTCTTCTAAGACGATGTCGGATATGTAAAGAGCAAATTGGTGTCTTTGTATTGTCCACCAATCCAACGTTTCCTTCTGCCAAGCCGCAGCTATAAGATTGCTTGAAGGGCGAGCAGTCAAATATGAAACAATCGAAGTTTCGATGTAAATTTTTTCCATAAGCCATTTAGTCGTCAGTGGCGGAGCGTTGAGTTAGGCATTTAAGCTTACTCTGACCCCAGTTATTCTTTATTATATGTCTAACAACGCAACAGTTTCTTTGTCATCACTGGGTTCTAATACGGCCACATCGCGCAATTTCCTTTCCATCGCTTTAGTCCGCGTATCTTTTAATTTCTCCAAAGTGCCAGATGCGGTAGTCAGCTGTGTATGAACCTTAGCCAATACCTCTGAGTAAGTAGTAAATTCAGTTTTAACTTCTGCCAATACTTTCCACACTTCGCTGCTACGTTTTTGTACCGCAAGCGTTCTAAATCCCATGTGCAGGCTGTTTAATAATGCCGATAAAGTCGTAGGGCCAGTAATGGTGATGCGGTATTTGCGCTGGAGCAGTTCAAACATGTGTGGATGTCTTAACACCTCAGCAAACAAACTTTCAATCGGCAGGAACATAATGGCGAAATCGGTGGTGTGTGGCGGGTCAATGTATTTCGCACTAATGTCTTTGGCAAAACTTTCCACGACTTTGAGCAATAGTTTTTGTGCCTCGTCAATTTTTGCCGGTTCAGCTTCTTCATAAGCCAACAATAGTATTTGATAACTTTCCAGTGGAAATTTAGAATCAATAGGCAACCAGACAGTTTTTTCATCGGATTTACCGGGCAATTTAACGGCAAACTCAACATTCGCCTGACTGCCTTGCTTAGTGGCGACATTGGTCGAATATTGCTCTGGTGACAAAATTTGTTCCAAAATATTGCCCAATTGGTATTCGCCAAGAATCCCACGTGTTTTTACATTAGCAAGCACTTTCTTCAAGTCACCGACACCAATCGCCAATGTTTGCATTTCACCCAAGCCTTTATGAACCTGTTCAAGCCGGTCACTGACTTGTTTAAAGGATTCGCCCAGACGTTTCTCTAGTGTGCTTTGCAATTTTTCATCCACGGTTTTACGCATTTCTGTCAATTGCTGGGTGTTGTCTTCTCTGATTGATTTCAGTTGCTTTTCAATCGTATCTCTTATTTCAGTAATACTAGCTTTGGCTTGCGTGGTGGCATCGACTTGCTGTTTATTCAAATCAGAGAATTTTAGGTTTAACTGCCCGTTAAAGTCTTTGATACTTTCTGAAAACCTGTTTTCAAATGATTTCAGCCCATCATTCAATTCTTTGCGATTTTCTTTAGCATCGTTTTTGATGCTTTCTTCAAAGCCATCCAGTTTTTCAATGGTTTTATCCCTGAATTCATCCTGTTTTTTATTCGAAGCTTCACTGGATGATTGAAATGATGCGGTAACGGTTTGTTTGAAATCGTTGGAGTTGTTCATCAGATTTTCTGACAAGCTATTTAGTGCCGTTTTGAATAAATCGAGTTGCTTATTTTGTACGTTGCTGTTTTCAGCCTGTTGTTTGTTTAAATCGGAGAACTTCAAGCTTAATTGCTCGTTAAAGTCTTTAATACTTTCTGCGAACTTTTCTTCAAATGATTTTAGTCCTTCATTCAATTCTTTCCGATTTTCCTTGGCATCGTTTTTGATGCTTTCTTCAAAGCCATCCAGTTTTTCAATGGTCTTATCCCTGAATTCATCTTGCTTTTTGTTCAAAGCTTCACTGGATGATTGAAATGATGCGGTAACGGTTTGTTTGAAATCGTTAGAATCGCTTATCAATTTTTCGGATAAGCCATTTAACGCTGTCTTGAATAAATCGAATTGCTTATTTTGTACGTTGCTATTTTCAGTAACTCTATTTAGTAAAGTATCCTGTAAATTCTTGAATACATCCTGTGTTTCTTTACGATTTTCAGAACTCATATCGCGTAATTCTTTGCGTGATTCTGAAAATCCTTGCTTCAGACTTTCCTCATTCAATTGCAACAAACGAATTAATTCATTTTGCATTCGTTCTGAATTGTCATCAGAAATATTACTGACACGTTTCAAGATAAAAAATAATGTGATTAACACAATCAGTAGCAGTACACCAACGATTGATCCTGCTATTAATAAAGGTTCTGTCATGATTTATTCCTTTGTCTTCGAACTTGAAAGGGCTTCCGAAGTGTAGCTTTTTAGTGGATGCTTAAATTATGAGGTGTAGATAGGGGGAGCGCACACCTCACTTCATGAGTTAAGCGTAGTACAAGATTTAGTTGGTGAATTGAATATTTGTAAAACTGAGAGATAAGTATGCAAGTGCCTAACGTTACGGTAAGGGGCGCGCCGCTCACAGAACTTAAACGAAGCCGCTGAACCTTGATAAAAAAATGAACTTCAAAACCGCCAACGGGCGGCGCGTCCCTTTGACCGACTTGTTAGGCTTGGCAGTAACCGCCAAGGCTAAACCACCACCTAACATTGTGACAGGCGAGCCACGATGTGTGAACAACACCACCTGACACATTGAATTTAAACTTTGTAACCAATGCTAAATTTGTGCGGTTGTAAAGCCCCGCCCCATTTTTTTATTCCGATTTTTTTGCCAATGATGTAGAAACATTTTCAGGCAACTTCCACATTGCCCCCGTTGCTGGATCAATAACAAGCAAGCCTAATATGCCGCCAAATAAGAGATTACCCGCATACCAGCCACTTAAACTGCTATCAATTGATGATAAGCCGTCGTTGTAACCCTCTTTTGAATACTTAACAGTGTATCGTTCTCCATTAAAATAACCCGCACTGCTTTTCAATGTGACGGTAGAAGGTGTCGTTCCACTATGAACTTCTTGTCCAGCTTTATTACTGACGACAAAGCTTGCTTCACTTGGTGAGCTGTTAAGGGTTACTGGATAAGAAGAGTTACCAGCAATACTGGCACAGCCACTAAGAGTAACGAGAGCAAGCGCAGGAATGACATATTTCACGATTATTTCCTTAAAGGGTGATTGAGAAGCCTAACACTAAGTTAAGGCGGCGGCACGAACGCCTATAGATAACACGCGCGTATCAGAGCCGCTCGCCTTAAACGCCCTGTTGGGCATTGTTAATAATAGTTAATTACTAACATCAAGGCTTTTCTTGCATTTAATAAGCATAATGTAGATTATTGCAAATTAAATGATTTTCCGTTGATGTTATCATTTGAAGTGTTTGTTTGAATTATAGATGGGGATTTTATTTGAATACTAACAAAATGAGTTCCCGCTCTATAGGTATTAGCACTGCCTATTTGGTAATAATATCTTCCTGAATCATAGGCGTTTAATACCTTTGTAATTTGCAACGTCTTTTTCAAAACACCGTCAACAGAAACATCAACGTATACTTGATTGTGTGGCAACTTAGTACTAGCGTTGTTTTTAACTGTAA
>JAUYEP010000190.1 GCA_030689765.1 Methylovulum sp. | reverse complement strand
CAAAAACACTGGGCATCCCGTTTATCTACAAATCGTCATTTGATAAAGCCAACCGCTCATCGCACGAAAGTTTTCGCGGTTTAGGCGTAGAAACTGGCCTTGCGATACTGGAAAAAGTCAAACAACAAATCGGTGTGCCGGTATTGACGGATGTGCATGAAGATTCGCCGCTGGCAGAAGTCGCGTCGGTGGTTGATGTCATGCAAACACCGGCATTTTTATGTCGGCAAACCAATTTTATCCAAAGCGTCGCCGCCCTTGGCATTCCGGTCAATATCAAAAAGGGCCAATTTCTCGCCCCCTGGGATATGGTGCATGTTGCCAACAAGGCAAAAGCGACCGGTAACCAGCAGATCATGGTCTGTGAACGCGGCGTATCGTTTGGCTATAACAATCTGGTCTCCGATATGCGCTCACTAGCGGTCATGCGCGATACCGATTGCCCTGTTGTTTTTGATGCGACACATTCTGTGCAATTACCTGGCGGTCAAGGCACGTCATCAGGCGGGCAGCGCGAATTTGTCCCCGTGTTAGCCAGAGCCGCCGTTGCCGTGGGCATTGCCGGGCTGTTTATGGAAACACATCCTAACCCTGCAAAAGCAAAAAGCGATGGCCCCAATTCCTGGCAATTGCATAATATGCGCCCCCTACTTGAGACACTGATTGCCCTCGATAACATAACTAAAAGCCATCCCTTTGCAGAAACTCTTTTATAAGTTTTAATTTCACCTCAATCCCTATCCATCATTACAGGAAAAATAATGAGTAAAATCATAGATATTAAAGCAAGAGAAATCTTAGACTCACGCGGCAACCCAACCCTAGAAGCCGATGTCATTTTAGCCTCCGGCGTGATTGGCAGCTCGATGGTGCCCTCTGGCGCATCAACAGGCGAGCGTGAAGCCATTGAATTACGTGATGGTGATAAGTCCCGCTATTTGGGTAAAGGCGTATTGAATGCCGTCAATAATGTCAGGACTGAAATCCGTGATGCGGTGACCGGCATGGAAGTGACCGATCAAGAAGGCATTGACAACAAAATGATTGCGCTGGACGGCACCGACACCAAAGCCCGTTTAGGCGCGAATGCCATGCTCGCCGTTTCTATGGCGGCAGCACACGCCGCTGCAAAAGAAGCGGGACAACCGTTGTACCGCCACTTGAATAAATCCGGTGAATTTGTATTACCCGTACCGATGATGAATATCATCAACGGCGGTTCACATGCCGACAACAGCGTGGATCTGCAGGAATTCATGATTCTGCCGGTCGGCGCACCGACGTTCCGTGAAGCCATCCGTTATGGCGCGGAAGTGTTCCACAATCTGAGCAAGGTTTTAAAATCCAAAGGCTTGGCGACTACTGTCGGTGATGAAGGTGGTTTTGCCCCTAATTTGTCTTCCAACGAAGAGGCCATCAGCGTCATTTTGCAAGCAATAGAACAAGCCGGTTACAAACCAGGCGTGGACATTTACTTAGGCCTGGACGCGGCGGCCTCTGAATATTATAGCGATGGCATTTATAACTTGGCCTCAGAAAGCAAAACCTACAGTTCAGCAGCCATGGCTGATTTCTTTGTAGACTGGGTTGACCGTTACCCGATTATCAGCATCGAAGACGGCTTTGATGAAAATGACTGGGACGGTTGGAAACTGATGACCGAAAAACTGGGCGGACGCATCCAGTTAGTCGGCGATGATTTATTCGTGACCAACCCCGCCATTTTGCAAAAAGGCATCGAAAGGAATATCGCCAATTCGATCCTGATTAAAGTCAATCAAATCGGCACACTGACTGAAACCCTTGCGGCAATTGCCATGGCGCATAAAGCCGGTTATTCAGCGGTGGTCTCGCACCGTTCCGGCGAAACCGAAGACACCACCATTGCTGACCTTGCGGTTGCAACCGGCACCGGACAAATCAAAACCGGTTCATTAAGCCGTTCCGACCGTGTCGCCAAATACAACCGTTTGATGAAAATTGAAGAAGAATTAGGCGATCTGGCTAAATTTGCAGGCCGTAGCGCGTTTAAAATGCTGTAAACCCTACCGTGGGTTATCGGCTCTGCCGATAACCTTACAACCCCGGTGTTATACCCCGTTCCTGTGTCAGGTTTATCTACCCGCTTACCTAACCCCAGTTGCCCCATGCCTGGATCTAAATGCCATGAAAATTCTCATTGTAATCATTTTATTACTGACAGCTCATCTGCAATACCGCTTATGGCTAGGTGATGACAGTATTGAGCAGATAAAAGCGTCCGAGCTGCGCCTGGAAAATTTAAAAAAACAGGCCGATGAAAAAAAGCAGCGCAATGACGCACTTTATGCCGAAGTTGAGGATTTGAGAAAAGGTCAGGAAGCGCTGGAAGAGCGCGCCAGGGATGAGTTGGGGATGATCAAGGAAAACGAAACCTTTTTTCAGGTCTTTGAATGAAAAACGCTTTATCCATACAGCGTTTTGATTAATGTAGCCTTAGCTCCGCATTTATTTTCGCTACCCTAAAGTTAAGGTTCCGATCCATGCTTGGGGCAAGGGATCACGCGTTATGAAAGTTTCCAATGAGTAAGCACAATGAAAAGATGCGTAATACATATTGGCATGCACAAAACAGGCTCAACGTCTATTCAAGTCAGTTTTTGTAACCACTTAAACAACCCTGAATGGCGATATGCCCAATTGGGACACGCCAACCATAGCTATGTTTTGGCCAAAATACTGCGTCAAGATTTGCCCGGTGGCGATGCCGCCATTGGATTAGGCCCCCTCAGCCACAATGAAATCCTCGACAAATTCATTAACGGCCTCGGGCAAGAAGGCGAAAACTACCTGCTTTCAGGGGAATGGCTAAGTAGTGCGGTCGGGGTATCGAAACTGACAGAATTGCGTGACTTGCTTTTATTGCACGTCGACAAGGTAACTATTGTAGGTTATGTGCGTTCGCCTAAAAGTTACATGGAAAGTTCATTTCAACAACATTTAAAAATGGATACGCTGAAATTGAATTTTACAGCGTTATGCCCTAGATACCGCCATCGGTTAGAACCTTTTGATCTTGCCTTTGGCAAAGAAAATGTAATGTTATGGAAATTTGATCCTGCAACATTTAAAAATCATTGTGTTGTGCAAGATTTTTGTGACCGTTTAAGCATTGCTTTCCCTGAAAAATTGATAAAAAGACGCAATGAAAGTTTGTCCCGGGAAGCTATAGCCTTCTTATACACTTATCGGAAACATATCAATGGAAAGGACGGCAACAAAGCATTTTCTGTTAAGGAAAACATAAAGTTGGTCAATTACCTTGCCCAACTGAAAGGAAGTAAATTACGGTTTGCTTCAGAGGTTATCAAACCTGTATTAGATGCGAACCAAGCAGACATTCAATGGATGGAACAACGTATTGGTGAGCCGTTGATTGAGCCTTTCGAAGATAGCGCCGATGCAATCCGTTC
>JAUYEP010000183.1 GCA_030689765.1 Methylovulum sp. | reverse complement strand
AAACGCCAGCCCTGCGCTTATGCGCGGACTGGCTTATTCCGGCCTACGTTGAGTTGTGTATAACGCGGGTTGCCTTATGCCTGATCCCGCATTAATTGCATAAATCCCTCGGCAGGCAATGGCTTGCTTTTGATATAACCTTGATAAATATCACAGCCTTTTTCCCGTAAAAAAGCCAGTTGTTCAACGGTTTCCACACCTTCCGCCAATACCTTAAAACCCAGGACATGCCCCATCGATATGATGGTGGCGGCAATCTCGGTGTCACTCTGGTCATAAGGAATGTCATCAATAAAGCTTTTGTCTATTTTTAACACATCCACGGGAAATTTTTTTAAGTACGCCAGAGAAGAATAACCGGTACCAAAATCATCAATCGCCAGACGGATACCTTGTGCGCGTAGACCGCTTAAAACAGCGATGACATTATCCTGATCCTCCATTAAGCTGCTTTCGGTCATTTCCAATTCCAACTGGCACGCCGGAAAACCCGTCTTTTCCAGTATCGATGCAACTAAATTAGTAATATTGCTATAACGGAATTGATGGGATGACACATTCACCGCCAACGTGAGTGGCAGCAAACCAGCATCTAACCATGCCCTGCCCTGCCGACAGGTTTCATAAAGCACCCATTCACCAATCGCAATAATTAACCCCGATTCTTCGGCTATCGGTATAAAGCGAACCGGTGGAATCAAGCCTTGTTCTGGATGATGCCAGCGTACCAACGCTTCGGCGCCGATAATTTTTCCGCTGGCAATATCAACCTGTGGCTGGTAATAAACCCGTAACTCTTGTTGTTCGATGGCTTTACGCAAACGTGATTCCAGGGCAATGCGGTTATGCACATGGGCAGTCAATTCTTCGGAGAAATAAGCAAAGCAACCACGACCCTCTTTTTTTGCCTGATACAACGCCAGATCGGCATGATCCATCAATTTTTCAGGGGTATTATCGTGTTGTGGATAAAGGCTAATGCCGATACTCGCGCCAATACGCACATCATCACTTTGCGACAATTGAAAAGGCCGGGCTAAGTCTTCGATAATGGCTTGTGCAATTTTGCCGACATCTTCCTGATGGGTGATGTTGCTTAATAGGATTGTAAATTCATCACCCCCGAGGCGGGCAACGGTGTCAATGTCACGCAAACGTGAGGAAAGGCGTGCAGCCACTTGGGTTAATAATTCATCGCCCGACGTATGTCCCAAGCCGTCGTTAACCGCTTTAAACCGATCCAGATCCAGCATCAATACCGCCATAGACTTGCCTTCACGTCGTCCTAATTCAATATTATATTTTAAGCGCTCCTGTAATAAACGGCGATTAGGCAAGCCGGTTAATGGATCATAAAATGCCAAATAATTGATGCGCTTTTCTGAAGCCTTACGTTCGGTAATGTCCTGATTGAAACAGACGATGCGTAAAGGTTGCCCCGCGCTATCACGGTAGACTTGCCCTAAAGCATATATGGTGGCAATTTCACCGTTACCGAGTTTTATGCGAAAATCAGTATTAAATTCATCTTGACCACGAATAGCATGTCGCAAGGCAATTTCAACCGTGATGCAATCTTCCGGCAACAGCAAATTACGCCAGGCATTGTAGCTGACACAAAATTCACTCTGTTTGACGCCGTAGATAAAAAACATGGAATCGTCCCACTTTAATTCATCGGTCACCAAGTCATAATCAAACACACCAAATTTTGCCACTTTCGCCGCTTCTTGAAACAAATTGCGTGATTCAGCCAGTTCACTGGTACGTTCAGCGACGCGCTGCTCCAACAAATCACGCTCCTGTGCGAGTAGCAGCGTCGCTTGTTTACGTAGGTATAAGCTCTGGAACAGCGCAATAATCAGCAAGGATTCCAGTGCCAACGCCAGCAATGTTGCGGCGATCTGCCATCGGTAGGTATACGCAATGGAGTGCTTGCGGTTGATAATGATGCTGCCGATGGGCAGGCGGCTATCGTCCACACCCCAGCGTTGGAGTTCTTTATCATCAAAATAATACCCTTTGGTCGCGGCATCAATCTCAGCCCTGGTTTTGGGCAAATCTTGCCCAAGCACGATGCGCCCCAACAAATCACCGAATTTGGACGCGCTGACCATATAACCGCCAAAAGCGCCGAAGCCCAAAAAAGTGTCGTGGTGTACAAAAATAGGTAGGTTTACAATAGCCGTTAAACGCTGGAATACATCTCTTGGAATTTGGGTAACCCCTAAACGGTCTTGCATTACCGGCATATATAAAATTGCGGTATCTTTTTGGGGGAGCTGTCTGGCGCGTTCGTAAAGTTCTTCAAAACTAAAATCGTCCCAAATATCGAGCCGGATGTTTTTAGCCAATAATGACGCTTGGGCGATTTTAAGTTGCGCCAAAAGGCTACCCCCATAAATGTCATTATTAGTCTGAATGGCGACAACCCGCTTTATGCTTGGGAATACATGTAACACCGTATTAATGGCTTCAATGCCGTCTTCGTGTGCGACCAATGCCTCATCGTCCCGGCCTTGTGTCACCGTAAGTGACAGGCGTTTGACATCATGAAAAAAATTGGGATATTTTTCAATTAAGGTATAGGCATAGTCATTTTCTGTGACAATTAAATCCAGTTTCACATTGCTATATTTGGCTTCCAGTAGTTTTAAAAAATTTTCATAGGAAAAGATATTACTGAGACGATGCCCCTCAATACGTTCTTCAAATAATTCAGGCCGTTGTTCGATAGGAACTGATTGTAACCGTGCAGAAAGCGCTTCCCGCAGCTTGGCTTGCCACGGTAGGGTATCGTGATAGGAATAAATGACCAACACGCGCCGTTTAGGTTGTGGCGCAGCCGGTAATGGGCTAACCGATAGTCCAGATTGTGGGCTGGGAGGCGCCGCTCCACGGCAAAACATCAACAATACCAAAAGTAATATAAATCGTAACATTTAATGTGTGATGCTCAACGGTGGGGGTGTCTTACTGATTTATGCTCGTTTCCAATCCAGCTTTGGGGACGACCCGAGTTAGAAAGGCGGGCATGATGTGTATTGCGCACAATCATAGTCATTTTAGCTAAACTTTACAAACCTGGCGGCGATGCAAAAATTTGCTGATTTACGCCCGTTCCCAAGCTCCAGGACGGCTGCCAGTCCTTTGAGGACGGGCAGCCGTAAAAGGGGTTACGCTAACTAAACTTTACAAACGTGACGGCGGGTGCATACTATTGCGCCCGTTCCCAAGCTCCAGAGTTCGTAGGGTGGGCACATGCTGTTCGTGCCCACCACAGGCTAATGGAACGAAAAGGTGGGCAAAAAAACGTTGCCCAGCCTACACGACTGGAAACACTTATCGCCGAGGCCACACAATGAAATTTATCCTCTTCATCATTTTCTGTTTAGTAGCGCCCACTACCTTAGTGAATGCCGCTCCCGTTACCCTGGAACCCATAACAATAACAACACAAAAAATAACGGAACCTTCGTTTAACCGTGAAGCGGACAGCAAAGACGAATTTTATGCCGAAGAATTGCAGGAACGCGGCATGACCCGCTTGCAGGACATCAGCAAAAACGTCGCCAATTTTAATATTACCGACCAAAGCTTAGGCTCATTCAGGCAGATGTTCACGATGCGCGGCTTGACGAATACGTCTATCTTTAGTGCGCCTGCCGTGGTGTTTTATGTCGATGATGTCGCTTATAGCAGCCCAATAACCAACATGGGGCAGCTTTTTGACATTGAGGCGCTTACCGTTTACCGGACTGCACAGCCAGGACGGTTTGGTAAAAATGCCTATGCGGGTGCTGTGGACATCCAAACCCGCCAACCGGACAATATCCTGAAAAGCAGCGTTGCTTTAGACATGGGCAGTTATGACTACGCGGCAGTCAATGCCAAAGCGTCGGGGGCGTTAATAGAAGACAAACTGTATTTTAGTCTCAGTGGTGCCTATAACGGGCGGGATGGCTTTTTGTACAACAGTTTTTTGAATAATCATCCTGATACGCAAGAAAACTATAGCGGTCGTGCGGCATTGACCTGGAAACCTTCAACGGCATGGGATGTCCGCTTAACGCTGACCAAAGATGACTTTAATTATGGCAATGCCCGCTTTACCCGTCTGGATCAGCCTACCCCGTTTACTACCGAGGCGGGTTTGAATGAGCAACTGCAACAAAATGCCGATAGCCAAAACTTGCGCATTGCCCATGAAACTGATAATTACAACCTGGTGTCGATCACCAGCCATCGCTTTTGGCAAATGTCGCCATTTATCGTTGACCTGGATTTGAAGCCGCTACCCATCGCGTCGCGTAATTTAAAAAACCAGGATGAAACCTGGACCCAGGAAGTGCGTTTAAGCCCCAGAAAATCAGGTGCATGGGATTGGCAACTGGGCGGTTTTTTTTCGACGTCCCAATTTCTTGAACTCGACAATATCCAGACACCCGGTGATCTCAGTAAATATTGGACTGACAAACACACTGAAAACTACGCTGTTTTTGGTCGTCTGGCTTACCAAGGCATCAGCAATCTTAATTTGTACACCGACTTACGTCTGGATTATGTCAGCAGCCATCTGGACAGTTGGCTTGACTCCACCTCAGGCGGCTTTCTTGCGGTTAAGCCCAGTTATGACACTGTTTTCGCCAGCCCAAAATGGGGTGTCGATTACCGTTTTTCCGAACACAGCCTGATCTATGCCGCCACCGGTTTTGGTTTTAAACCCGGCGGCCTTACCTTTGCCAACACTGAACCCAGAGCTATCCAATTTGACCGGGAAACCTCATGGCAAAACAGCATAGGCATTAAAAATGACTGGTTTGACGAGCGCCTAAAAACCAATATTGCGGCGTTTTATTACGATATAACCGATTATCAGGTTGAGCGGTTTTTTGCCGGCGGCAATTACAGCGCGTTTAATGCGCCAAAAGTGTCTTCGTATGGCGTTGAATTTGAAAGCCAGGCCAAAATTATTGACAACCTGACCCTGGAAAATAGCGTCGGTTACACCCATATCCGTTTCGATGATTATCACGACCGTATTACTGGCGTTGACTACACCGGCAATACCGCACCGTTCGTACCTGAATATAACACCATGACCGCCTTGCAATACAAACATCCGCGAGGCTACTTTGCGCGGGCCGAATGGTTTTGGAAAGGCAACACCTATTTTGATGAAACGAACCTGTTGCATCAATCGGCGTATTCTGTCGTTAATCTCCGTGTTGGTTATGCTAAAGGGCATTATGAAGCCTATGTTTATGCCAATAACCTTTCCGACACTTATTACTATACGACCCAACTTGGGGTGCGCGGCGCACCGGGTGACCCAACCGTGGCAGGGGTACGTTTGGTGCTAAATTATTAAGGAATGTGTACAAAACAACGTCGTCTTGTGATTTGTACCTTCGGTGGATGCCATGACTGCCAGTCCTCAAAGGACTGGCAGTCATCATGTCGCCGAGTGTGTCGTACTCATTTCTAACTGATTGCTTACATTCCCACGCCAACAGCTAAAGCTTTTGGACTCCAGTCTTGGATAGCTTAACTGTGGGCAGTGATGCCGGAGCGCGGGAACGTGTGATTACCGTTTTTTTAAACCACACATTATTATCATCCATGACATACCCCCAACCCATACCGCGCATTGCATTAACCCCAGGCGAACCCGCAGGCATAGGCCCTGACCTTTGCATCCAGCTTGCCCAACAGGATTTACCCTACCAGCCTGTCATCATCGCCAGCCCGGACTTGTTGGAGCAACGCGCCAGACAATTAGCGTTGCCGCTCCAGATCAAGCTGTTTGACGGCGATTTATCTGCCAGCCCCCAGCAGGCAGGCGAGTTGACGGTATTACCCATTGAGCTTTTTGAACCCGTGCAATGCGGCCGCCTGAACCAGGCAAACAGCCGTTATGTATTGAAAACCATCACCAAAGCAACCAAAGGCTGCATGGACGGCACCTTTGCCGCGATGGTCACAGGGCCGGTGCACAAAGGCATCATTAACGATGCAGGCTTTCCGTTTAGCGGCCACACCGAATATATTGCCGACATCACCGGCGGCCATCCGGTAATGATGCTGGCAATACCTGGATTGCGTGTTGCCCTGGTCACCAATCATCTGCCATTGGCTGATGTCAGTCAGGCGATCACGCATACCCGTTTGCGAACGATTATCCGCATACTGGATCATGATTTGCGTTCACGCTTTCATCTGGACAACCCGAAAATTCTGGTGTGCGGCCTTAATCCCCATGCCGGGGAAGGCGGTCATCTTGGCAGGGAAGAAATCGAAATTATTGAACCCGTACTCGATAGTTTCCGCGCCCAAGGCTTAAACCTTCAAGGCCCGCTACCTGCGGATACCGTATTTACGCCTAAATATCTGGTCTCAGCCGATGCAGTATTGGCGATGTACCATGACCAGGGTTTGCCAGTGCTCAAATCTAAAGGTTTCGGCCAGGCGGTCAATATCACGCTGGGGCTGCCGATTATCCGCACCTCGGTTGACCACGGCACGGCTTTAGACTTGGCAGGCAGCGGCAAAGCCGATTCGGGCAGCCTGTTTGTCGCCCTGCAAACCGCATTATCCCTGAGCGCCCATCCATGACACGCCCTTTATGACACATACGCCCCGCAAACGCTTTGGTCAGAATTTTTTGCATGACCGCGCCATCATTGACAACATCCTCGCCAGCATACAGGTCAAATCGGATGAACATTGGGTTGAAATAGGCCCCGGCAGGGGCGCACTGACAAAACCTTTATTGACAAAAGGTATCCGTCTTGATGTCGTCGAACTGGACAGGGATTTGGTGGCATGGCTTAAAAACACCTTCGGGCAACAGGATAATCTTGAGATTCACAGTGCCGATGCGTTACGGTTTGATTTTTCTGCCCTTGCCAAACCTCATGAAAAACTGCGGGTTATCGGCAACCTGCCCTATAACATTTCCACGCCGTTAATGTTTCATTTGCTCGACAACGCCTATTGCATCGAAGACATGCACTTTATGCTGCAAAAAGAAGTCGTTGATAGGCTATGTTCACCACCGGGCTGCAAACAATACGGCAGGCTCAGCGTCATGATGCAGTATTATTGCGCCACCGAACACCTGTTCGATGTGCCGCCGGAAAGTTTCGACCCTGCGCCTA
>JAUYEP010000180.1 GCA_030689765.1 Methylovulum sp. | reverse complement strand
CAAACGGGCGCATAAATGACTGACTGGACTTCTGGCTATATAGCCGACATCGGCTATACCTATGGCTATTATCAAGAGCTTAACCCTTTACGGGTAAGGCTTGCCTTTCTCGACGCCGGTCTGGTTTCACCTGAAATGGGTAATGCCTGCGAATTGGGCTTTGGGCAGGGGATGAGCATTAATCTCCATGCTTCAGCTTCAGTGACCCAATGGTGCGGCACTGATTTTAATCCCTCCCAGGCGGGGTTCGGGCAGGAGTTGGCTGTTGTTTCCGATTCCGGCGCCAAACTGTACGACGAAGCCTTTGCTGACTTTGCTGGCCGTTCTGACCTGCCGGATTTTGATTACATCGGTGTGCATGGCATTTGGAGTTGGATCAGCGACGAGAACCGGGGTGTGATAGTGGATTTCATCCGCCGTAAGCTTAAGGTGGGTGGGGTGCTCTATATCAGCTACAACACCTTGCCTGGGTGGGCGGCTTTCGCCCCCATGCGCCACCTGATGACCCAGCATGCGGAAGTGATAGGCACCGAAGGCCACGGCATTGTCAGTCGCATCAACGGCGCCCTTGACTTCACTGAAAAGCTGTTGGTTACAAATCCCGCCTATGCCAGGGCTAATCCCCAGATAGTTGACCGCATTAAGAAAATTAAGGAACAGAACCGCCACTACCTCGCCCATGAATACTTCAACCGCGACTGGCATCCAATGCACTTTGCAACCATGGCACAATGGCTGGAGCCAGCTAAGGTGGGTTATGCCTGTTCCGCCCATTACCTCGACCATATTGATGCAGCCAATCTGACTGTCGAGCAACAAGACTTTCTAAAAGAAATCCCCGATGCCATGCTCCGCGAATCGGTGCGGGACTTCATGGTCAATCAGCAGTTTCGTCGCGATTACTGGGTCAAGGGTGCCCGAAAGCTTTCTATGTTAGAGCAGGCCGAAGCCTATCGTAGGCAAAAAGTGATGTTGACTACCCAGCGCCACGACGTGTCCCTCAAGGTCAATGGCGCATTGGGGGAGGTAACCATGAACGAGGCAATATACAATCCAATCCTTGACCTGCTGGCGGATTATAAACCAAAGACCATTGGTCAGATCGAGCAGGCTATTAAAGAAAAAACCATGACGTTCGCACAGTTGACACAAGCCATCATGATGCTTACAGGTGCAGGGCATCTGGCTGTCGTGCAGGATGACGGGCTGGCTGCCAAGGCGAAAAAGCACACAGACAAGCTGAATGCCCACCTCATCAACAAGGCCCGTGGTGGCACTGACATTAGCTACCTGGCTAGCCCAGTGTCAGGTGGCGGCGTGACGGTGGGCCGTTTCCAGCAACTCTTCCTGTTGGCGTTGAGCCAAGGTAAAAAGCAGCCGGCTGATCTTGCGGCTCATGTATGGCAGATTCTAGCTGCGCAGGGACAGAAGATTGTTAAAGAGGGAAAGATTCTGGAAACTACCGAGGAAAACCTTGCAGAACTGACCGCGCAGGCCACAACCTTCGTCGAAAAACAACTCCCGATCTTGAAGGCGCTACAGATTGCCTAAAGTGGCGTATGTTAATTGTGAGTTGATTAAAAAGCCCTTGCGTTTGCTCTGATAGGTTGTTGATCGTTTGACGATTTTGTCATTTCCCTATATGATCGCGCGGTTATGCTAGAACGATTGCCAGAATTCATAGATCCTTTGAGCCTAGCGGATAAGCGTGGTGCTTTAAAGGGCCGTATACCCACAAATACCCTACATCGCTTGGCCGATATGCTGCACAACGATGAAGGGGCGATTGCCGTAGAGCTTTTTTTTGGGCGAGAGGGTAGGCTGGCCTTCTGTGAAGGGCAAATAGAGGCTGTTCTGGCGCTTAAATGCCAAAATTGTTTGGAGGCCGTCGAGTGGCCTGTAAGCAGTCCGGTTAAGCTGGGTATTGTTGCGTCGATAGACCAAGCCGATAAATTACCAGAAGATTACGAGCCACTATTGGTGCAAGAAGGTAATATTCTTCTTAAAAACATTATTGAAGACGAATTGCTACTTATTTTGCCTGCATTTCCAAAGCATAAAAACCGTTGTTTTGTCCCAACTCTGGACGATAACAAAACAGATTCATTATTTAATGGCGACTCGTCGCCCCCCAAAAATCCTTTTTCCATCTTAGCCAATCTAAAAAATACTGGAGATTTATAATGGCCGTACAGAAAAGTAAAGTAACACGTTCAAGACGTGGTCAGCGTCGTTCACACGATGCTTTAACCAGCAAAGCATTGTCCCAAGACCCGATAACCGGCGAAACACATTTGCGTCATCATATGACGCCGGATGGTTATTTTAAGGGGCGTCAAATTGTAGGTGCAGTCGAAGAGGATTAATGTCCTTCTTGTTTTATTGATGCCATGCCGAGTCAGCTTAGATTCGGCTTTTTACCATAACGGCGGAGTCACTAGGCAGCGTGAGTTTAACAATTTCAATTGATGCAATGGGCGGAGATTATGGCCCTGACGTGACGATACCCGCATCGTTAGATTGCTTAAAAAACAATCAGGATCTAAAGCTGATTCTAGTGGGTGACGAAGCTGTGCTAAAGCATCGGTTAGCTGGGGCAATGGCTACCTACCAGGGTCGGCTTTTCATTCAGCATGCCTCCCAGTGCGTCAGTATGGATGAATCCCCGTCTAAAGCGCTAAAAAATAAAAAAGACTCTTCCATGCGTGTGGCGATTAATTTGCTACGTGAGGGTAAAGCCGATGCCTGTGTCAGCGCTGGCAATACAGGCGCCTTAATGGCAACCGCCCGTTTTGTTTTGAAGATGATCCCTGGTATTGATCGTCCTGCCATTATTTCTACATTGCCGTCGATTTATGGCCACACTCATGCGCTTGATCTCGGCGCAAACGTGGATTGTACGGCGGAGCATCTGTTCCAATTTGCAGTCATGGGCGTTGAATTGGTTAAGGCTGTCGAGAATATAGATAATCCCACGGTTGGTTTGTTAAATATCGGCGAAGAAGATGTCAAAGGTAATGGGCAAGTTAAGTCTGCGGCAAAATTACTCGAAAACTCATCATTAAACTATATTGGCTATGTGGAGGGTGATTCACTAACTGCCGGACATATTAAAGTTGATTTGATTGTTGCAGATGGTTTTGTTGGCAATGTTGCGCTTAAATCAATTGAAGGCACAGCCAAAATGATTGGAACTGGCTTAAAAGATGCCTTTGGCAAAAATTTTCTGACCCGATTGGCTGGATTAATTGTCTATCCAGTGCTTAAGTCATTTAAAAACCACATTGATCCCCGCCGTTATAACGGCGCAAGTTTTTTAGGATTGCGCGGACTTGTCATTAAAAGTCATGGTGGGGCTGATGTGCTGGCTTTTAAAACAGCGATTCAGCTTGCTGAGTGTGAGATTAAAAAAGATGTGATCAGAAAAATAAGCGAGCAAGTTGAAAAATCTTTGGCCCTGAGAGAAGGCGAATGACCCGTTATTCACGAGTGATCGGTACAGGTGGTTATCTGCCGGAAGAAATCCGTACGAACGAACATATATCGAATACTGTTGATACCTCTGATAGCTGGATTTTTGAGCGCACGGGCATTAAAAGCCGGCACATTGCGGCAAAGCATGAAACTGCGTCAAGCATGGCCGAGATTGCCGCAAGACAGGCAATAGCAGCTGCAGCTTGCGACCTTGAAGATATCGATATCATTATTGTTGCGACTGGTACACCTGATCGCGTTTATCCAAGCACCGGCTGCTTGTTACAGCAACGGTTAGGCATTAAAAACTGTGTGGCGTTTGATATTCAAGCGGCCTGTTCAGGATCGATATTCGCTTTAAGCATTGCCGATCAATATATTAAATCGGGTGCGGCAAAAAAGGTGCTTGTTGTAGGAACTGAAATCTGCTCGCGCATAGTTGACTGGACGGATCGCAGCACTTGCATTTTATTTGGCGACGGTGCGGGGGCCGTATTGCTTGCTGTTTCAGAGGAAACCGGTATTTTGTCCACGCATATCCATTCTGATGGCGAGTATGAGGATTTGCTTTATTGTCCAAATCCTCAAGTAGCGACTGATGCTAACGGGCAGCAAGCAGGTTATATCAATATGCGTGGCAACGAAGTGTTTAAAGTGGCCGTGAACACGCTGGGACGCATTGTTGATGAAACGCTTGAAGCAAATAATATGGATAAGTCGGAAATAGATTGGCTGGTCCCTCATCAGGCAAACATACGAATTATCGCGGCAACGGCAAAAAAATTGAAAATGTCGATGGATCAGGTGGTTGTCACGCTCGAAACCCAAGGCAACACATCGTCGGCCTCAGTTTTGCTTGCTTTTAATGAAGCGGTTCGCGATGGGCGTATTCAACGCGGGCAAGTGGTTTTGCTCGAGGCTTTTGGGGCAGGATTCACTTGGGGTTCTGCGTTAATTAGGTACTAAATTAATCGTTGTGTGATGAGTAGGCAGTTTTATAATTTAGCTTTTGTTTTTCCGGGGCAGGGTTCACAGTCTGTCGGTATGTTAACCGATTTGGCGGATTGCTATCCTGAGGTTAAACACACCTTTGAGCGGGCATCTGATGCGCTGGGTATGGACTTATGGTCTATAGCCGCAGACGATACACAGCACCAGCTCGATCAAACCCACAACACACAGCCTATCATGCTGGCTGCTGGCGTTGCCGTGTGGGAAGTGTGGTGCAAGCATAGCAGTGTACGTCCCGCTTGGATGGCGGGCCATAGTCTTGGTGAATATACTGCTCTGGTTTGTTCTGAGGCAATGACTTTTGAAGACGGTATAAAACTGGTGGCGGCCAGGGGTCGCTTGATGCAGGAGGCTGTACCGGAAGGTGTGGGCGCTATGGCTGCCATTTTGGGTCTTGATGACCATCTGGTTGTTAATGTTTGTGCCGAAGTTGCAGGTTCCGAGATCGTTTCTGCGGTTAATTTTAATACGCAGGGGCAGGTGGTGATTGCTGGTCATGTTGCCGCTGTTGGACGGGCGATGGCTGCAGCCAAGGAAATCGGTGCCAAGCGTTCAATCCTGATACCGGTTAGTGTGCCTTCACATTGCGCACTGATGCAGCCAGCTGCGGAAAAACTCGTAGAATATTTGTGTGACATCCCTATTGATACCCCGAAAATGACCCTTATCCATAATGTGGATGTCGCTTCCCACAGTGCTCCGGATGTCATCAGAAACGCATTGAAAGAACAGTTGTATAAGCCTGTGCGCTGGGTCGATACCATTAGGTTCATGCGTGACCAGGGGGTTACCTGTTTTGTTGAATGTGGCCCCGGTAAGATTTTGCTTGGCCTTAATAAACGTATCGCTAAAGAGTCAGAGCATCTGGCGCTTTATGATCCAGAAACAATTAATAAACTGTTGGAACACTTCTCATGACTAAACATATCGCGCTGGTGACAGGCGCCAGTCGGGGCATTGGCAAGGCAATTGCTAAAAGGTTAACGGAGGATGGTTTCTTTGTCGTGGGCACGGCAACATCTGATAGTGGCGCGGATGCAATTTCTGCCTATTTGGGCGGGAACGGCAAAGGCGTTAAGCTTGATGTGGCGAATGCCGAATCTGTTGATGCCGTCATTAAAACAGTTACTGATGAATGGGGCACACCGACCGTACTTGTCAATAATGCCGGCATAACCCGCGATAATTTGTTGATGCGTATGAAAGACGAAGAATGGGATGAAATTATCAATACTAATTTAACTTCAGTTTTTCGCATGAGCAAGGCGGTATTGCGCGGCATGATGAAGGCTAAAACAGGCCGTATCATTAATATTTCATCGGTAGTCGGGGTCACCGGTAATGCCGGACAGGCAAATTATGCCGCTGCAAAAGCAGGGATGGTAGGTTTTGCCAAATCTTTGGCTAAAGAAGTAGGGTCACGTAATATTACTGTCAATACGGTTGCCCCAGGTTTTATTGATACTGATATGACCAAGGAATTGAGCGATGACATTAAAAACGGTTTATTGAAAGCCATTCCGCTCTCAAGGCTAGGTGCGGCGAAAGAAGTTGCCCATGCGGTTGCATTTTTGGCGTCCGAGGGTGCGGCTTATATTACCGGAGAAACGGTTCATGTGAACGGTGGTTTGTTTATGCCTTAATATTGTGACAATGTTGTAATATAAAGTATAATTTGCCGCCGTCTGGGATTGCCGGAGACGGGATTTCCAGTAACACTATAACGATACTTTTGTAAGTCAGACAAATAAACTTACATTGTTTGAGGATAATAATTATGAGTAACATTGAAGAGCGAGTGAAAAAGATTGTTGCGGAGCAACTGGGGGTTAAGGAGGATATTGCTACAGATGCTTCTTTTGTAGATGATCTTGGTGCTGATTCTCTGGATACCGTTGAACTCGTGATGGCTCTTGAAGAAGAATTCGAATGTGAAATTCCAGACGAAGACGCTGAAAAAATAACAACTGTTCAGCAAGCTATTGATTACGTAGAAAAAAACGTTTAATGCCATTTTAGTGGATGAATTTTGTTCATCCACTAAAACATTCCCCCCTCCTTAGTCCCATTCCACTTTCACGGTACATTACATTGAGCAAACGTCGAGTTGTAATAACTGGATTAGGTGCTGTTACGCCTTTAGCTAACACTGTTTCAGAAACTTGGGATGGTATTATTAACGGCAGAAGCGGTATAAGTTCAATCGATTCATTTAACATTTCGCCTTTTGCGACCACCTTTGGCGGAGTCATCAGAAATTTTGATGTTACCCGCTATATTGCCGGGAAAGATGCAAAACGCATGGATGGTTTCATCCATTACGGTATTGCAGCGGGTTGCCAGGCTTTTGAAGATTGCGGAATTGAAGTGACTGAGGCCAATGCCGAGCGTATCGGCGTTGCTATCGGCTCGGGGATAGGCGGCATTACCGGCATTGAAGAATGCTATGTGACGTATGAAAAAAGCGGGCCGCGCCGTATATCGCCATTTTTTGTACCCGGTAATATCACCAACATGATTTCTGGGAACCTATCGATCAAATACGGGTTAAAAGGGCCCAACTACGCTATTGTCACTGCCTGCGCTACTGGTACGCATAATATTGGTGATGCTGCACGCTTGATTATGTATGGCGATGCTGATGCCATGGTTGCAGGTGGCGCAGAACGTTGCACCACATCGCCGACGGCTATGGGCGGGTTCGCATCGGCTAAAGCGTTGTCGCGCCGTAATGATGACCCTCAAGCAGCAAGCCGGCCATGGGATAAGGATAGGGATGGTTTTGTTTTAAGCGATGGCGCCGGTGTCGTGGTGCTTGAAGAACTTGAACATGCAAAGGCGCGGGGAGCAAAAATTTATGCTGAATTGGTGGGCTTTGGCATGAGTGGCGATGCTTACCATATAACAACACCCTCTGAAGGTGGCGAGGGTGCGGCGCGTTGCATGCGAAATGCCCTGCGGGATGCAGGGTTAAATGCTCAAGACGTTGATTATATCAATGCGCATGGCACATCAACACCTGCGGGTGATCTTGGTGAAACCTACGCAATGAAGACGGCATTGGGCGATCATGCCTATAGGATTGCCGTTAGTTCAACCAAATCCATGATAGGTCATTTGCTAGGCGCCGCAGGTGGCATTGAAGCCGTGCTGACCGCATTAAGCATCAAAAACCAGATTGCGCCTCCAACAATAAATCTGGAAAATCAAGATCCCAAATGTGATCTTGACTTTGTGCCGAACTTTGCCAGGGATATGAAAATCAATGTCGCAATGTCCAATTCATTTGGTTTTGGCGGCACGAATGGCACTTTGGTATTTAAACGCTACGGATAGGGTTTTGGGGTACCTGCGCTGTCACGCTAATGTTCCTCGTCAATGGTGAATGCAGGACGCACATTGAAATAACCGACCGTGGTTTTCAATACGGTGACGGATTGTTTGAAACGATCAAGGTCATCAACAGACAGCCTGTTTTCCTTGATCTGCATTTAAGCCGGTTACAGGCAGGCTGCCGTAGGCTGTACATCCCCTTTCCCGATTTCCAAACACTGACCTTCGAAGCCGGCATGCTCTGTAAACGATCTTGTGCAGACAGTCCGGCCGTTCTTAAGCTGATAATTACCCGGGGTTCGGGAGGCCGTGGTTACAAACAGCCTGACTTGATTCAGCCTACCCGTGCATTCAGCCTGCATCCTTTTCCTGAATACCCATCCACTTTTTACGCAGACGGGATTGTTGCGCGTTTTTGCGGCACCCGTCTGGGATTAAATCCGGCGCTGGCCGGTATCAAGCACCTGAATCGTCTTGAACAGGTTTTAGCCCGGGCGGAATGGAATGATACCGCCATCCAGGAAGGCATCATGCTCGATGTCAATGATCATGTCATTGAAGGGACAATGACTAATCTTTTCTATATTAAAGATAATACGCTTTATACTGCCGCACTGGCGCAAACAGGCGTCGCAGGGGTCATGCGTAATATTATCATGCGGTTGTCGTCCCAACAGGGACTTGCTGTGATTGAACATGCTTTTACTAA
>JAUYEP010000179.1 GCA_030689765.1 Methylovulum sp. | reverse complement strand
ATAGCTGGGCCCGTACCTAATAATATGTTCATAAAAACGCGCCTGCCATTTGAAATCCTGTTGCGGGAATGCTGGATTGATGTGTTTGCTGCAGATTGATTTGTAAGAACGGATGATGGTGGAAATGGAATTTGCTTTGGGTGAGATGTTTGAAAAAAATTCATTTTTTGGTGGGGGGGCGGGATTGTTGCAATTGGTGGGGGTGGGGGCGGTGGGGGCGGGGCAGACGTTGCGGTGCAACGTCTCTACGGTGGGGGTATCTAATATTAATATGCCGTGGATGTGGTTGGGCATTACTACAAATTCGCCTAAGGTGACGGACACAAAATGCTTGGGAATTTCATACCAAAAACCTTGTGCTATTGCGCCGATAGTAGATAACGTCATCTGACCGTCATTGCACTCCCCGAAGAAATAGCCATGTTGATGGGTGCAAATGGTTATGAAATACGCGCCGTTTGTTGTGTAGTCATAATTTTGTAGCCGCACTGTGGCGACTCTATATTATCGCGCCATTTGTCCATTAAACCCCACCTGCACACCCACGGGTTATTACAGCGTTTTCATTCTTCATTAAGGCTAGCCACTCAAGTCGGGACAGGTTAAGCCTTGTCCGTACCAGACTTAAATTATTAACGACGAATGAAACCGCTGTAAATGGTTTGTGTTCAGTCATCAACGACCAGTGCTAAACCAACAACACGGTCGAAATGTTTTACATTGCCAGTCGCTAATTTCATTTGATTGCCCAATGCAGTTGCCGCAATCAATAAATCTTCTGTTTCAATTAGCAACCCACGCAGTTTTAAATGTTGATAAATTTTCGCGGCTTGTTCGGCGCAATGACTATCAAAATTTAGCACTATCATTTTGCTAAATATTTCTTTCCAATAAACGTCTTCGTCTTGATTGTCGCCGCGCAACAATTCATACACTGTAACGCTAGATACCGCAAAGTGATAACCCTTTGTTATTAAATGAAACAAAAACGTTTTGTCCTTATCGGCTTTCTTAGCGCGTTTGTGTGCAATCAGCACGTTGGTATCAAGACAAATCACTTCCATTGGTTTAGATGCTTTCTTTTTTCTTCAATGAACGCATATTCCTCGTCGCTCATTTCAGGGCTATCAAGTAAAAATTGTTGAAAGCCCGTTAATGGCGGTGCGTCATCTGCTAGCGGCACAATCGTCAATTCAACGCGCTTTGCGTCGAAATCTTTGGGTAATTCGATATGGATAACGCCATTCACAACATCCGCGTATTGCTTTACTGGGTTTAAGTTCATAGCCCGCTCCTTAAATGGTTTTAATTTCAGTATGTGGCGATAGCCGTTTAAAAATCTGTCCGATGTTGATTTTAACGCTATCGTTGGCAAAACCGGCATCGCGGAACACGACCCGCAACGGATGGCGTTGGCTGAGTTCTTTGACAAAGTTTTCGTTTATGTCCGTTTCAAAGCAGGCGGCCAGGGCGTTGTCATCGACAAACAGCACGGATTTTCCGGCGATGGTTTCTTGGCGGATCGGCAGGGTTATTCCAGCCTACAGGCCTAGAGACGCAAGACATTGCGTTTCTACCACGCCCCCATCACGGCTTATTAAATTAATCCCGCAACAATTCGTTAATCCCTGTTTTGCTGCGCGTCCTTTCATCCACCTGCTTGATAATCACCGCGCAATACAAGCTATAGCTGCCGTCCGCCGAAGGCAGGTTGCCGGAAACTACGACTGAACCTGACGGAATCCGTCCGTAACTGACTTCGCCAGTCATGCGGTTGAAAATTTTAGTGCTTTGACCAATGTAGACGCCCATTGAAATGACACAGCCGTCTTCGACAATCACGCCTTCGACAATTTCCGAACGTGCGCCGATAAAGCAGTTGTCGCCGATGATGGTCGGGTTGGCTTGCAGCGGTTCCAATACGCCGCCGATGCCGACACCGCCGGACAGATGCACGTTCTTGCCAATTTGTGCACAGGAACCGACGGTTACCCAGGTGTCCACCATCGTGCCGCTGTCAACGTAAGCGCCGATATTGACGTAAGACGGCATCAGGATGGCGCCGGGGGCAATGTAAGCACCGTGACGGGCAACGGCATTCGGCACGACGCGCACACCGGCGTTGGCGAAATCGTCATCGCTGTAGTTGGAGAATTTGCATTCGACTTTATCGTAATAACGGGTGTTGCCGCCGTCCATCATGCGATTTTCGTTGATGCGGAACGACAATAACACGGCTTTTTTCAACCATTGGTGGGTCACCCAGCCGCCATCGATTTTTTCGGCGACCCTTAACTTGCCATTGTCCAAAAGGCCTAATGTTTCGGTGACGGCGGCGCGTATTTCTGAAGAGGCGTTGGCAGGCGTGAGGTCGGCGCGTTGTTCAAAAGCGGTGTTGATGATGGTTTCTAAGTTATTGGTCATGGTTTTTTCTTTAGTTTATAGAGTGTTAAGGAAATTTTTAATACGGTGGGCAGATTTTATACATTCATCCAACGGTGCAACCAAGGCAATTCTGACATAGCCAGCTCCAGGGTTGATGCCGTTAAATTCGCGGGATAGGAAACTGCCGGGCAATACGGTCAGGTTTTCATGGGCGAACAGTTTTTGGGCGAATTCCGTGTCGGAAATCCCCCCTAGCCCCCCATTTTCAAAGGGGGGCAGTGAAGCAGCCTCTTTTACGCCCCCTTTTTCAAGTGAAGCTGCCTCTTTTATGCCCCCTTTGACAAAGGGGGAAGCCGAAGGCTGGGGGATTTTCAACCACACATAAAAGCTCGCTGGCGGTTGCTTGACGGTGCAGGCTTCGGACAATATTGCAATAAAAGCCGCAAATTTTTCGCGGTATAAGCGCCGGTTTTCGATAACGTGATGCCCGTCCTGCCAGGCTTTAATGCTGGCATGTTGGGTCGGTAGCGGCATCGCGCAGCCGTGATAGGTCCGGTACTGAAAATACGGCTGCAAAATGTCCGCATCACCGGCGACGAACCCGGAGCGCAGGCCCGGCGCATTGGAACGCTTGGACAAGCTATGGAAAGCAACGCAACGTTTAAAGGCGTTGTTGCCCATAAGGTGGGCGCTCTGCAGCAAGCTTACCGGCGGATTGGCTTCGTCGTCATACAATTCGCTGTAACATTCATCTGAAGCGATAATGAAATCGTACTTTTCCGCCAGATTAATCAGCTTTTGATGATCGGCTGTACTCATTACCGCACCGCTGGGGTTGCCCGGCGAACAAATATAAATCAGTTGGCAGCGTTGCCATATTGCTTCGGGCACGGCATCAAAATCAGGTAAATAACCGGTTTCTTCTGTGGTATTCAAAAAATACGGTTCAGCGCCTGCCAACAAGGCCGCGCCTTCATAAATCTGGTAAAACGGGTTGGGCATGATGACGATGGGTTTAACCGCCGTTGTCGCATCAACAACGCACTGGGCAAATGAAAACAAGGCTTCGCGGGTGCCGTTGACAGGCAAGATTTGTGTATCAGGATTAATCGACGCCAAGGGAAGCTGGAAACGTTTAGCCAGCCAGTCGGTTTGCGCCAGCCTTAGTTCCAACAAGCCTTTGGTCGTGGGATAAACGCCTAAGCCATGCACATGGGCCAGCAAGGCTTCCTGAATAAAATGCGGCGTCGGATGGGTAGGTTCACCGATGGATAGTGAAATATGCGCTTTGTCGTGCGGCGGTACTATGCCCTCTTTAAGTTGCGCCAATTTCTCAAAGGGATAAGGATGCAGATATTTTAAGTTTGGGTTCATCGTTTGGGTGATCTGGTGGCAAGTGGGCTTTCAAGATTTTGTTAACGCCTAATTTTAGTAACTACTCACCCATGAGCCAAGCCATTAATAAATAAGGGGGAGTAAAATGGCTTTAGCCATTTTTTTCAACGGCTAAAGCCGTTGGACTCCGGCACACAGTCTGATAGGGGGTGGTAATTACTAATTTTAATTACAATGCGGCTGCCGGCCCGCTGCATGGGCTTGCTGGAACAACGCCATTGCTTTTGGCATGTGTTGTTCCAGTTCCTGAATACGTGTTGCATGTGCCGGATGGGTGGACATGAATTCAACAGGCTGCTGACCTTGCGATGCCCGCCCCATTTTTTGCCATAAGGCAATGCTTTGCCTGGGGTCAAAGCCGGCTTTGGACATTAAATCCTGACCGATCATATCGGCTTCGCTTTCCTGGGTACGGCTAAACGGCATTAATACGCCATATTGCGTACCCAGCCCTAATAATCCCAAGGTGGTCGGATTCTGGCCTAAAGCCGTTTGCTGGATAATGCCCATGCCCTGCTGCACAGCCATTTGTTGCGATGCCCGCTCGTTACTGTGTTTGGCTAAGACATGCCCGACTTCATGACCAATGACCGCCGCCAATTGATCCTGATTGCCACCGACAAGCTGGATCAAGCCGGTGTACACACCGATTTTATTACCCGGCAAGGCGAAGGCGTTGGATGATTTGTCCTGAAAAACGACTATCTCCCAGTTGCCGCCCGTTTGTTGGGTGATGGCATTGGCAATACAATGGGCCAGGTGATTGTATTGGGGGTTTTTGCTGACAGGTTTTTGATTTTTTAAAGCACTGAAGGATTGCAAGCCCATCTGGTTAATTTGCGCATCAGGCAGGGCAATAAACTGGCTTCGGCCGGTAGGGCTGGTGGCGCAGCCTGCTAAAAGCCATGCTGCCATCAAAGGGGGTATGAGTTTTTTCAACATAGACTTAACGCCATTGGAGGGTAAAGGGGCGGTTATTTTAACTTACATTCAGCGCATAAGTGCAAGCGATACAAACGGGCGTGAAGAAGCCTAAAAAGAAAATACCCACGGTTTAATCAGACAGTGCTTTACCAAAGGGAGTAGTTTTGAGACCATAACTGGTGATCAGGATAGTGCATCCTTATGAATGGGTACAAAATAACTTCGTCAATTTGATTTGTACCCTCGGTGGATGCCATGACTGCCAGTCCTCAAAGGACTGGCAGTCATTATGTTGCAGTAAGTCTTAAGGTAACTCCCAAAAATAATATATCCGCGCATATAGTTCCCACGCTCCAGCGTGGGAATTCATCCGGCAACGCTCTAGCGTTGCGTGACGCTGGAGCATGGGAATGATGCGTGTCGGTGGATGATATTTTTTGCGAGTTACAGCGTTTTCATGGCTGATTAATTACACAACACGCATCGTTCCCACGCTCTAGCGTGGGAACGGATCCTGCGCCGCTCCAGCGGTGCGAGACGCAGAGCGTCTCTGGCGGCATTCCCAC